>JALYLT010000427.1 GCA_030774095.1 Chloroflexota bacterium | reverse complement strand
GGCGAAAGGTCCAGCCACCGCACCGACGCCCGCTTAGCGATTTCGTTAGGCGTGTTTCCGCGTGTAGATACGCCAACGGGGCGTGACGTTCTGGTAACGCCGCGCGTGTAACGAGGGGCGGCATGCTGCTTGCTTAGACGTGTGCCGCAATGAGTGCTCTGATCGCCGACACACGGGAACGCATCTCCAGCAGCGAGCGGATCCGCGCAACTGCGCTGGCATGCTTCAGCGGGCTTCTCGGGGTCCTGTTCATCGCGCTGCTTGCCGCTGACGAGGCGCACGCCGGGTTGGCCGCCGCCGGGTTCTAACCTTCGCGGTAGGTATACGACTCTTCGTCGCGCTCCCACTTCCACCCGAGATCGCCGAGGCGGCGTTCCGCTGCGCCCCGGACCTACCGGCCCTTCGTCGCGTGAAGCCCGAGCTCATGCACGTCACCCTGGCCTTCCTCGGTCGAACACCCGAGGAGCGGCTCGCTGAGGTGACCTCCGCTGTCGAGGCGGCCGCGAGCCGCGTCACCGCGTTCGACATCGAACTGGACCGCGCCGGCCGCTTTCCGCCTTCCGGCAAACCAAGGGTCGTCTGGCTTGGGATCGGCGCCGGCGGGCCGGCTTTGCTGGCGCTGGGCGAGAACATCCGTGCCGAGCTCGGTAGACGAACGATCGCGTTCGACGACAAAACCCTACGCGCGCACGTGACGCTCGGGCGCGTGCGCGAGGACGTGGATCTCGTGGACGCGCGAGCGATCGCGGCGGCCGTCGAGGCGATGCGTCTGCCGCATCTGCGGTTCCGTGCGGACAACGTCGTCCTGTTCGAAAGCGTCCTTTCACCGCGCGGCCCGAAGTACACTCCGCGCGCGACCGTGGCGCTACGGGTGGGAGGCAGCTCGTGACCCAGCAGACGCTCGATGCGGTCTTGGAACGCGCGATGAACGACGCCGCGTTCCGCGCCCAGCTCGCACAAGATCCCACCAAAGCGCTCGCCGGCTACGACCTCACGCCGGAGGAGCGCGCCGCCTTTCAACGCGGCTCGGCGCGCGCCGAGCGGCTGGAAGAGCGAATGTCGAAGAGCGATCTGTCGGCGGCCATGGGCGTGAAGACGTCTTCGCCCCTACTGAAGGCACCCTCGGAGAGCGCGAAGAAGCGCTGATCAGTCCGCGGCCCCGGCCCTGACCGCGCGCGCCGCAACGACCTCCGCAACGAACGGGCCCAGAAGCAGCGCGGCGAGCACGAGCGCGAGTAGCGCACCGGCCAGAGGCACGACGAGTGGATCGACCCGTCCGCCGAGTACGCCGGTGACGAGCGCGGGCACGCCTGCGAGGACGACGAGGCTCATCGCGAGGACGTAGCCGAGGGCGGCCGCGGCGTAGGCCACGAAGCCGACCTCGCGACGGCCCTCCGGAAGACGCGGGCGCGCCACGAGGTCCCCGAAGACGAAGCGCAGTGACTTCCGCCGCAGCGCGTTGACGTTGGTGAGGTCCTCGAGCACGTAATAGCCATCGAACTCGAGCAGGGGCGACAGATTGAATGCGACGCTGACCAGGTTCGCGGCGGCGAGCCAGATCGCGAGGTCGCGCACTTCAGCGGAGACGAGCAGCGCCACAATGCCCAACAGTCCCGCGAACGCGAAGTTGAACAGTGGTCCTGCGGCGTTCACGCGCACCCGCGCGCGGCGCGGTATGAGCCAGGCGTCCGATGTGTCCACGTATACGACCGGCGTGAACCACAGCAGGCCGATGCCCGCGCGCCCGACACGGCGGCCCTCGGCCTTCGTCGCGATCGCGTGCGCCGCCTCGTGGCCGATGCCGGCGAGCAGCAATCCGACGAACGCCACAACGATGCCGCCCAGGCCGAAGTCCGCCGGCGCGGCCGCGCGAAACACAGTTGCGAGAGCGACGCAGCCGACGACGCCAAGCGTGGCGGCTGCTATCGCGCCTCCGCGCGTGAACGCCCAGCCGAACAGGCGATGTAGCACTGCAGCGGTGCGATCCGCGTCGCGCAGCT
>JALYLT010000426.1 GCA_030774095.1 Chloroflexota bacterium | reverse complement strand
ACAGCGTGGCGACGATCGACGTCGTGCCCGGCAATGCTGGCGTCGCGCTCTTTTCGCGCGTGCTCGACTTCCAGCCGCGCGATGTCGGTCGCCTGCAGCAGCATCTCGCGGCGTCGGCCATCGATCTTGCGATCGTGGGGCCGGACGAGCTCATCGCCGAAGGGATCGGCGATCACCTGCGGCGCGCGAGCATCGCCGTGGTCGCGCCGTCGAAGGAAGCGGCGAAGATCGAATGGAGCAAGACGTTCGCGAAAGAGCTCATGACCGAAGCCGGCATTCCCTCGCCGCGCTGGGAAACGTTCACCACGTCCGAAGCGGCGCGCAACGCGCTCGAACGGAACCTGTGGACCGCGCCGCTGGTCGTGAAGGCCGACGGCCTCGCCGCGGGAAAGGGCGTGACGATCTGCCGGACGCTCGAAGAGGCCCGTATGACACTCGCCACGCCGCCAACGAGTGGCGGCCGCGTCGTCTTCGAGGAGCTGCTCGAGGGTGAGGAGGCGTCGCTGCAGGCGCTCGTCGATGGCGAGACCGTCGTCGCGCTCCCGCCCGCGCGCGACCACAAGCGACTCGGCGACGGCGACATCGGACCGAACACCGGCGGGATGGGCGCGTCGTCGCCGACCACCGTGCTGCCCGATGAGGACGCGCAGCGCGTCGCCGACGAAGTGATCACGCCCATCGCACGCGCACTCGCCGCGCGCGGCACGCCCTTTCGTGGAGTCATCTTCGCCGGCCTCATCCGCACGAAGAGCGGCTTCAAAGTGCTCGAATACAACGCGCGATTCGGTGATCCCGAAGCCGAGGTGACGCTGCCGCGCATCGGCGGCGATTTCGCGCGGCTCATGGTCGCGCTCGGCGAGGGCAAGCTGCGCGAGTACGTGGCGGCCAACCCGCTGCGTTTCAGTCAGCGCGCCTTCGTCGATGTCGTGCTCTGCGCCGAGGGCTATCCCGGCGCTCCGCGCACCGGTGACAGGATCGAAGGTCTCGATAAGCTGCCCGACGGTGTCTACGCCTTCCACGGCGCGACCGCCGCGACGCCCGCGGGCGGTTTCATCACTTCCGGTGGTCGCGTCATGCACATCGTGGCCGGCGGGGCGACCGTTGCCGAGGCGCGCGAACGCGCGTACCAGGGCGCGGAGCGCGTGACGTTCACCGGCAAGTTCTATCGTTCGGACATCGCGAGGGGTGGTGAGGTGGCCGTCGCATGACGACTTCAGTGAGCGTGCTCATGGGTTCGACGTCGGACGAGACCGTCATGAAGATGGCGGTCGAGACGCTGCGCGGCCTCGCCGTGGACTGCGAGATGCGCGTCCTGTCGGCGCACCGCACGCCGGAGGCGCTCCGCGACTACATCGCGGAGGCGAGTCGGCGTGGCGTGAAGGTGTTCATCTGCGGCGCCGGCGGTGCGGCGCATCTCGCGGGCGCGGTCGCGGCGCTCACGACGAGCCCGGTCATCGGCGTCCCGCTCGTCGCGCCGAACGCGATCGCCGGCGGGCTCGACGCACTCCTTTCTATCGTGCAGATGCCGCGCGGCGTGCCGGTGGCGACCGTCGCGGTCGGCGAGGCGGGCGCCGCCAACGCCGGCATCCTCGCGGCCCAGATCCTTGCGACCAGCGACGACGAGCTCGCAGGCCGCCTGCGCATGCTCCGCGAGGGCATGGCTGCAAAAGTGTTAGCCGGATGACGCGTAATTCCAGGGGGGTTGCAGGGGGTTCCGCCCCTGCGATTAACAAGTGACGATAACGAACCGCTTCGACGCGATCTCGCCCATCGACAGCCGCTTCTACGGCGGCGACGCCGCGCTGTTCAAGGCGCTGCAGCCCTACCTCTCGGCCGCCGCCCAGGTCCGCTATCAGGCGCGCGTCGAGGGTGTGCTCGCGCAGGCGATGGCCGACGCCGGTATCTGCGACCGTGCTGTCGCCGACGCGATCGCCCGCGCGGCGGACCGCGTCACGCCGCAGGAGGTCGCGGAGGAAGAGACGAAGACGCGACACGACGTGCG
>JALYLT010000425.1 GCA_030774095.1 Chloroflexota bacterium | reverse complement strand
ACACCGATCAGACCGTGCGCGTGTGGGGCGACACCGCCGTGATCACGGCTCTGCTGTCGGCCAAGGGAACGACGGACGGCAAGCCGTTCGAATACAAGCTGTGGTTCAGCGACACGTACGTGCGAACGCGCGCTGGCTGGCGTTACGTGCTGGGTCAGGCCTCCACGCGGACGCCGGGTGCGGCGCCGTGAATGCCGTGTGTCACCTCGGCCCGATGAAATAGCGCGGAGCGATGAGCGTCGGCGGCGTGGAGTCGGCGCAGCCGTAGAGTCAGCCCGTCTATGGAGGTACACGTTGACGCGCGAGCAAGTGACCAACGAAACCGTCGAACGCGCTCGAGAGTCCTACGCGCGACGCGACTGGGCTGAGGCGTTCGCGCAGCTCTCAGCCGCGGATCAGAAGTCGTCGCTCGCCGTCGAGGATCTGGAGCGGCTTGCGGACGCCGCCTTCTTGATCGGGAACGACACCGAAAGCATCGCCGTGTGGACACGCGCGCATCAGGAATACCTGCGCCTCGAGGACTACCCGCACGCGGCGCGGTCCGCCTACGTGCTCGGCTTCGAGCACATGAATGGCGGCGACTTTGCTCAGGGTTTCGGTTGGTTCGCCCGGGCCGCTCGGATACTCGAGGAACGCCAGCTCGACTGCGTGGAGCGGGGGTACCTGCTCGTGCCCGCCGGGATCCGCGCCGTCAACGAAGGTGACTACCCCGCGGCGTACGCAACGTTCGCTCAGGCCGACGAGATCGGTCAGCGTTTCCACGACGCCGAGCTTGTCACCTTGGCCCAGTACGGGCGTGGCCAGGCGTTGCTCGGATCCGGCCGCATCGCCGATGGACTCGCGCTCATCGACGAGGTCATGCTCGCCATTACCACGGGCGACGTGCGACCGAGCGTTGCCGGCGCGCTCTACTGCAGCGCGATCGAAGCGTTCAAAGGGATCTTCGATCTGCGGCGCGCGCAGGAGTGGACCGCCGCTCTCAGCCGCTGGTGCGAGTCACAGCCAGATCTCGTGCCCTTCCGCGGTCAGTGCCTCGTCTTTCGCGCCGAGCTGATGCAGCTTCACGGTGCGTGGCCGGACGCGATGGAAGAGTCGATACACGCGTGTGAGCGCCTGGCCGATGTACCCGGCCATCCCGCCGCAGGCGCGGCCTACTACCAGATGGCAGAGCTCCATCGACTCCGAGGCGACCTCGAGAAGGCGGAGGAGGCGTACCGCAAGGCGAGTCAGTTGGGACGCCAGCCGCAGCCCGGGTTGGCGCTGTTGCGGCTGGTCCAGGGACAGGGCGACGCGGCTCGGGCCGCGATGCGTCGGGTCATGGACGAGACGCGCGATCGCCCGACGCGCGCCACGATGCTCGTCGCTCAGGTCGAGGTGCTTCTCGCCGTCGCTGACGTTCCGGCGGCACGCGCGGCCGCCGATGAGCTGTCGCAGATCGCGGCCGATTATCACGCGACGCTCCTCGACGCGATGTCCGCGCAGGCGATGGGCGCAGTCCTTCTCGCTCAGGGTGATGTGCGCGGAGCGCTGGCCAAGCTGCGTCAAGCGTGGGCGGCGTGGCGCGAGCTCGATGCGCCATATGACGCATCGCGCGTCCGCGTCATGGTCGGTCTCGCGTGCCGCGCGCTCGGAGACGACGACAGCGCCGAGATGGAGTTCGACGCGGCACGCTCGACCTTCCAGCAGCTCGGCGCGGCATCAGACCTTTCGCGTCTCGAACGCCTTTCCGCGGCTGCGGCGCCGAACGACGTCGGTGGCCTCAGCGCGCGCGAAGCGCAGGTCCTGGCGTTGATCGCGACCGGCAAGACGAACCGCGCGATAGCCGCCGACCTCGTCATCAGCGAGAAGACGGTCGCGCGTCACGTCAGCAACATCTTCGACAAGCTCGGCGTTTCGTCGCGCGCCGCCGCGACCGCATACGCGTACGAGCACAAGCTCGTCTAAGGGCCTACACAGAACTACCCACACGGGACATGCAGCGGATTGCATGGTTCGCCCGATGCGCGA
>JALYLT010000424.1 GCA_030774095.1 Chloroflexota bacterium | reverse complement strand
CCCCGACCAGACCTGCCACGCGAGAAGTGATTTGGCAACCAGGCTCATCACCATGTAGGTCTTCTCGCCGGTCAGGTAGTCGCGCCAACGGCCGACCTTCGCGTACTGAAGGACCATCGTGATCGCGAAGACGTTGAAGGCGAGGAAGAGCGAGCCGTAGATCGCCCAGACGAACGCGGGGATCGGCTGCGCATCGGGTTGGACCGCGTACGCGACGAGGCTCGCGCCGATGGCGATCCACGGCACGATGCCAACGATGCAACCGAAGAAGAAATGCTTCCAGTCAGTGTGCGCGCGGCCTTCGTTCGCGGCCTCCATGCTCCAGCCGAAGAGATTCATCGCGACGTTGCAGCCCGCGATCGCGACGAGCGCGGAGAACTCCTTGATGAACGAGAGCTCGGCGATCGCGAGGATCATCACCGTCGACGAGAACGCGTACTCGATCCATCGCGCGGGATTCATTCCTCGGCTGAGCCAGCCCTCGTAGTGCCGCCGGAGTGGCCAACGCAGGAGGAAGTGCGCGAGAGCGGACATGAGGAAGAAGCTCGCGACGACGTAGGCGAGTGGGACGTTGACGAACTCGGTCGCGCGTGTCTCGAGGCCGACGAAGCGTCCGGCCTCGAGCCGCGGCACGACGTAGGTGACCGACGCGGTGAAAGCGGCTTCGGTGCGCGAGACCGCGAGCATCGCGACGAACTGCGCGAAGTGCAGCACCGCGAGGGCAGCGTTCCAGCGTGCGAGTCCGCGCGCCCGCGCGGGATCGAGCGTGACGGCGTTCGACGGGCGGGTCCGGGCTTGGCCGGCGATGACGAGGTCGGTGGCTGCGATATCCACGTCAGATCTCCTTCCGCGGCCCAAGGCCGCTCGCTACTGAGTGCCTGAGCCGCGCGGGGGACGCGGGATGAATGCGGGGACCTCACGGATTCTTCGCGCCGGCGCTCATGACGTTCCTGCTGGTGCGCGTCTCTGGCGTGGCCCTCCTCGAGCGCGGGCTCGCCGCTCGCCGTCCGGGCTACGCCGAATACAGAGGCCGGCCGCCCACAGTGGCAGGCCGGCGAAGTCGAGCGGACCGAGGGGTGGGTCGGCGAACTGCGCCGCTAGGAGCGGCGCCAGCGCGAGCGTCCTTCTAGCGCCTGTGCGTAGTTCACTGCGGCTCCTTTGGAAGTTCGGCGCGGCCGGCCGGCTGCCGGCCGCGCCGTGGTCGGAAGGGGACTAGGCGAGAGCGGTACGGGCGCTGCGCACGGTGACGACGCGGACCGCCTCGAAGACGGCCGCGATGCCGACCAGGCCATAGATGACACGAGTGATCGCGTTCGTGTTGCCGAAGTTGAGGCCAACGAGTGCTGCGACGAGATCGAAGTTGGCGATGGCTACGAGGCCCCAGTTGAGTCCGCCGACGATAAGCAGGATCGACGCGAGGATCTGAGCTGCGCGCATGACATTCCTCCGTTGCCAGGTCTCTTGTAGAGACTCTGTATAGGCTTCTGTCAGAAAAGGTAGTACGGGCCTGGAGCCTTGTCAAGAGTCTGTATAAGGTGTCTACTTCGCGAGATGGACGGGCACGGGCCGCTCTTTCGCATCGGCGAGGTAAGCCGTCGCACCGGCGTGAGCGTCGAGCTCCTTCGCGCCTGGGAGGCGCGCTACCGGCTCCTACGACCCAAGCGCACCGTTGGCGGCTTCCGTCTTTACTCCGACCTCGATGCCGCGCGGGTCCAGCGGATGCGCTCGCTTCTGGGCTCCGGGCTGTCCGCGGCGCAGGCGGCACGCAGCGTCCTGCAAGAGGAAGCTGCCGGCACCCGCGCCACCACACTCCCCCTCGGTCTCGTCGAAGAGCTCGACCACGCCCTGCTGGAGTTCGACGAGCCCGGCGCCCACTCGACTTTGGACCGACTCTTCTCGAGTGCGGTGCTGGAGACGGCACTGGACGATGCGATCCTGCCGGAGCTCCGTTCGATCGGCGACCGCTGGGCCGCCGGGACGGTGACGGTGGCGCAGGAGCATTTCGCGTCGACGCTCATTCGTGGGCGGTTGCTGGCGCTCGCGCG
>JALYLT010000423.1 GCA_030774095.1 Chloroflexota bacterium | reverse complement strand
CGTCTGGGCGGCTCGCTCGATCCGCTGCAGCTCATCGAGATCGCCGACACCATCCGCGCCGCGGAGAAGCTCTTCGCCGACGTCCATCCGTACCCACCACTCGCGGCGAAGGCGCGCTTCGCGCGTCCACCGCGCGACGTCGCCGAGGCCATCGAACATGCCATCGCCGGCACCGGCGAGGTGCTCGATCGCGCCAGCCCGCGCCTGGGCTCGTTGCGCGCGGCGCTCCGTGCGGCGCAGGCGCGCCTCCAGCAGCGCCTGGACGGCCTGCTGCGCTCGCCGGACCTCTCGCGCGCGCTGCAGGAGCAGCTGATCACCCAGCGTGGCGGACGTTACGTCGTGCCGGTGAAGGCGGAGATGCGGGGCTCGGTCAAGGGCATCGTCCACGACCAGTCCGCGAGCGGCGCGACCGTCTTCATCGAGCCGCTGGAGATCCTCGAGGCGAACAACGCGCTCCGCGAGGCCGAGCTTGCCGAGAGCGCCGAGGTGCGCCACGTGCTCGACGAGCTGTCTCGCCGCGTCGAGCGAGCGGGGGAGGACCTCGACTCGGTGACGACCGCACTCGCGGCGCTCGACCTCCTGCTCGCGAAGGCCGAGCTCGCGGCCCACCTGGAGTGCGAGCGGCCGGTGCTCGACGCGCACGGCATCGTGGATCTCATCGGAGCGCGCCATCCGCTCCTCGTGGAACGTGGGACCGGGGTCGTACCGATCGACGTGCGACTGGGATCCGACTTCCGCGCGCTCGTCATCACCGGTCCCAACACCGGCGGCAAGACCGTGACCCTCCGAACGATCGGGCTGCTCGTGCTCATGGGCGCGTCCGGTCTGCAGATACCCGCGTCGCGTGGCAGCCGGGTGCCGGTGGTGCGGCGCGTCTTCGCGGACATCGGCGACGAGCAGTCGATCGCGCAGTCGCTCTCGACGTTCTCGTCGCACCTGCGCAACGTCGTCGCGACGCTGGCGGAGGCGGAGCGGGATGACCTCGCGCTCCTCGACGAGCTGGGCGCGGGGACCGATCCCGACGAAGGGGCCGCTCTCGCGATGGCCGTGCTCGAGACGCTTCTGGAACGCGGCGTTCTCGTCGCGGCGACCACGCACTACCCGGAGCTCAAGGCCTTCGCGCTCAACACGCCGGGCGTGTCGAACGCGAGCGTCGAGTTCGACGCCGAGTCGCTGCGTCCGACATACCGCCTGCATATCGGTCTGCCCGGATCGTCCAATGCCTTCGCGATCGCGTCTCGCCTGGGTCTCGACGGTGGGGTGCTGACGCGCGCGGAATCGCATCTCTCTGAGCTACACCGGTCGCTCGAGCGCACGCTGCGCGAGGCCGAACGTCATCGGACCGAGCTCTCGTCCGCGCTCGAGGAGGCGCGCGTTTCGGCCGAGGACGCACGGCGTCTCACGGAGGAGGCGCGCCGCGAGGCAGCCCGCATCCGCGACGAGGCCGAGCGTTCGGCGCGGCGGTCACGCACCGAGGCCGACGAGCTCCTGTTGCAGTCGCGCCGAGCGCTCCGGCAGGCCGAGAACGCGCGCGAGGGTGCCGCGAAGCGCAACCTCGTCGACGAGGCGCGCGCCGCACTGGCGGAAGCCGAAACGACGCGCCAGTCCGCGGCCACGCCCGACCAGGCGCCCCGGGTCACCGTGCCGATCGCGATCGGCTCGCCGGTGCACGTCGAGGGCGTGAGCGAGCCCGGCACGCTGCTCTCGATCGACGACCGCGGGATGGCGGACGTCGCGGCGGGGCCACTGCGGCTGCGCGTCCCTGCGACGAGCCTGCGGCCGGCACACGACCACCGGGGGGCGTTGGCCCCCGAGAACCCCCCACGCCCGGTGATCACCGGCTCGGCTCCGGCCGTGTCACTGCAGCTCGACCTGCGCGGCGCACGCGCGGAGGAGGCGCTCGAGGTGCTCGACCGGTATCTCAACGACGCGGCCGTCGCGGGTGTCGATCGCCTGCGGATCGTCCACGGCAAGGGGACGGGCGCGCTGCGGACCGCGGTGCGCGAGGTGCTGTCGCGCCATCCGCTAGTGCGCGCCCACGAGCCCGCCGGG
>JALYLT010000422.1 GCA_030774095.1 Chloroflexota bacterium | reverse complement strand
CATCGCCGCGGCGAGAACGGGCGCGGGTAGGACCATGACGCCGTGCGACGCGAAGACCCCGAGCGCCGGCGTCCAGAGCGCGAACGCGGCGACGGCGAACGCGCGCAGATGCGACGGCGTGCGCCAGGTCGCGAGGGCGGCGGCACCGAGATACGCCGTCATTCCGAGCGGCGTGTCAGCGAGCGCGACCGCGGCCGCGAGGTAGACCGCGCCGGCCATCGCGAGACCGATCCACGCCGCCGCACGCGGCGGCCGCTGCCAGGTCGCCAGGAAGAGCACGAGCACGAAGCAGCCGAACGCGAGCGCGAGCGCCACGTCCGCGCCGGAGCCCGACAGCGCGCGACGACCCAGGCCGGCCGAAGCGATACCGGTTGCGATGAGCGCGAGGCCGACGCGCAGCGCGACACCGAGGCGCGGATCGGAGCGGCGTTCGGCCGTCACTTCGGGACTCCGGCGGAGCGCCCCGGCCAGCTCTGGCACGCGCATTCGTGCGGAGGCTATATCGCGCGCCCATAGACTCGCAGGGCGTGAAGGCCGAGGCCGCCCGTCGCCCGCGTCTGGTGTGGGCGGTCGGCGTCGTGGTGATGGTGCTGTCCTCCTTCGCGGCGCTCGGGGTCTTCCTCGCCAAGGCACCGTTCGGCTACGACCTCTGGGCGTACGTGCTCGCCGCACGTCACCTGCTCACGGGCGAGCCCCTCTACGCCGCGCAGCCCGAGGTGCCGTTCGGTCCGTACGGCGAATACCACTACGCGCCCCCGGCGGCGGTGCCCTTCGCGCTTCTCGCGCCGCTGCCGTTCGAGCTGGCGACCGCGCTGTTCATGGCGCTCAACGCCGTCATCGCGGCGGCCATCGCGGTGCACCTCATCCGTCCGCTGCCGCGCGACGCGCGGCCGTGGGCAGCGGCCGGGTTCGTCCTGTTCCTCCCGACGATCCTCGAGATCGCGCTCGGCAACCTCAACCTCATCACAGTCGCCCTGTGCCTCATCGCGTGGTCGCTGCGCGCGCGGTCGGCCGTCGCCGGGACGGTCCTGGCGGTCGCGATCGGGTTGAAGCTGCTGCCGCTGACACTGGTGCTCTTCTATCTCGCCTCGGGCCGCGTCCGCGTCGTCGCGTGGACGCTCGCGACCGGCGTCGTCGGACTCGTCGTCACGGCGATCGTGTTCGCGCGCGACTTTCCCGCCTACGTCGCGTTGCTCTTCGCGCTCAAGGACAGCCACTGGGCCGCGGACCTCATCGCGAACACACCACCGGCCGAGGTCGCCGCGATCCTCGGTTCGCCGATCGGCCGCTGGCTGCTGCCGGTCGCCGCGGTGGGGACTGCCGTCCTCGGCGGACTCGCCGCCCGGCGCGAGCCGCGCGACGAGACGCATCTTCACCATCTCGCGCTCGCGTTCGCGCCGTATCTCGCGTCCTTCGGCCTCTTGTGGTTCCCCTACCTCGTCACCGCGCTTCCGCTCATGGCGAGCACGCTCCATCGCGCACTGCTCTTGCCGCGTCCGCCGATGCGCGGCGCGATCACAGCCGCGCTCGCGCTCAGCTGGCTGCTGCTGCAGGTCGTGGGCGAGCGCGACGATCTCGTGCCGATCGGCGCGCATCTTCTCGGACTCGTCGTCCTCCTGGCCGTCGCTCTCGCAGTGCTCGCGCTCCCGGGACGGGACCGCGTTACGGAGAGCGTCGCGGCACGCGCGACCGCATGAGCGACCGCGCGATCGCCGCGGCACTGGCGGCGTTGGTGTTCGCGACCCGCGTGCCCTTCGCCGCGAAAACGCTGTGGGCCTGGGACTCCGTGCTCTACGCGCGCGCTCTCGAGCAAGGCTTCCATGTCGGCGTGGACCTCGCGGACCAGCGTCCGCATCCGCCGGGATACCTCTTCTACGTGGGCGCCGCAGCAATGGCCCGGCTCCTTACGCGCGACAGCAACGCGGCGCTCGTCATCGTCAGCGTGCTCGCCTCCGCTTTGACCGCGGCCGCCGTCTATCTGCTCTGCCGCCGATACGCGGACCGCGCGCTCGCCGTTGTCGTGGCGCTCGGCGCGGCGACGGCGCCGCTGGCGTGGACCT
>JALYLT010000421.1 GCA_030774095.1 Chloroflexota bacterium | reverse complement strand
GATCCGCGCCGGCGACGTCGCGAGCACGTCGACCATGCGCTCCACGGTAAGCCGTCCCTTGCGCACCCCTTCCGAATAGAGCATCGGCAGGAGCGTCTCGAGATTCGCGACACCCGGCGGGACGCGGTCGAACGCAAGACCCTCTGCGAGCTTCGCCGCCCGCCGGTGCGGATAGTGATCGGTGCCGACCGTGTCGAGCAGGCCGCCGCGGAGCGCATCCCAGATCGCGCCGGTGTCCTCGCGCTCGCGGAGCGGCGGCTGCCCCACCCACAGCGCCGCGTCCGGACGCTCGAATCGTTCGCGCGTGAGATAGAGGTAGAGCGGCCGTGTCTCGCCATAGACGCGCAGTCCGCGCGCCTTCGCCTCAGCGAGCGCTGCGAGGGCGGCGCGCGACGAGAGGTGCACGAAGTACATCGATGCGCCGGTCTTCGCGGCGAGCTGCCCCGCGGCGCGGATCGCGGTCGCCTCGGCCTCAGGGGGACGGCTCTCGGGGAAGTACCGCACGGCGTCGTGACCCGCGGCGTGCAGCTCTGATGTGGCCCGCGCGACGATCGCGTGGTCCTCGGCGTGGAGAGCGACGAGCATCCCCGCCGCCGCCGCGGCGCGCAGGAGACGCACGTAGTCCGTGATCCGCTCGTCGAAACGCGGCGCGACCATGAACACCTTGAGCCCGCCGTGCCCGTCGCGCGCAAGAGATGGGACCTCGGCGATCGCCGCGTCGCTCGGATCGGTCACGACGACGTGGAAGGCGAAGTCCGCGAGCGACCGCTCGGCGTCGCGCAGGCCACGCTCGATGCCGGCGCGCAGCGTTCCCTCCTGATAGACCATCGAGCACACCGTCGTCACGCCGCCGGCGATCGCGGCACGCGTGCCATGTTCGAAGTCGTCCAGCGGCGTGAATGTCGGCGTGCTGGCGAGATGCGTGTGCAGGTCGACGCAGCCCGGGAGCACGAGCATCCCCGCAGCGTCGAGCTCGCGCGCGGCGCGTGGCATATCCCCGATCGCGACGATGCGCCCGTCCTGGACGCCCACGTCCGCGCGCGCGGTGCCGCCCGCGGTCACGACGGTGCCGCCGCGGATCGCCAGGTCGATCAGTCGGTGTCGTCCTCGAGGCTCGAGAGGCGCTCGGCCTCGTCCTGCTGTGCGAGCGCATCGATCATGTCGTCGATGTCGCCGTCCATGCGGCGCTCGAGGTTCGACAGGTTGTAGCCGAGCCGCTTGTCGGTGAGACGGTCCTGCGGGAAGTTGTACGTGCGCATCTTCTCGGAGCGTTCGCCGCGGCCGATCTGCGCGCGGCGAACGGTCCCGGTCTCGAGGTCGCGCCGCTCCTGCTCGCGCACCAGAAGCCGTGCGCGCAGCACCGCCATCGCCTTCGCTCTGTTCTTCAGCTGCGAGCGCTCGTCCTGGCAGGTCACCACCTCGCCGGTCGGGATGTGGGTGATCCGCACGGCGGAGTCGGTCGTGTTCACGCCCTGACCGCCCTTCCCACCGGCGCGGTACACGTCGATCTTGAGATCGCTCTCGGGGATCTGGATGTCGATCTCCTCGGCCTCCGGGAGGACGGCGACCGTCGCGGTCGAGGTATGGATGCGCCCCTGCGCCTCGGTTTGAGGCACGCGCTGGACGCGGTGCACGCCAGACTCGAACTTGAGCTTGCTGTAGGCGCCCTTCCCGGCGATCCGGAAGATGATCTCCTTGAAGCCGCCCTTCTCCGCGTCGCTCTGCGACAGGACCTCGACCTTCCAGCGGTGGCGCTCGGCGTAACGCGCGTACATCCGGTAGAGATCCAGCGCGAAGAGCGCGGCCTCTTCCCCGCCCTCGCCGGCACGGATCTCGACGATGACGTTCTTCTCGTCGAGCGGATCGCGCGGCACCAGCTGGGTGCGAAGCTTCGCGAGCGATTCGTCGAGCTGGCGCGACGCGGTCGCGAGGTCCTCGCGCGCGATATCGCGGAGGTCGCCGTCGTCGGAGTCGACGAGCAGCCGGGCTTCCTCCAGGCGCTTCTCGGCATCGCGCAGCGCGCGGACCGTGTCGACGACCGGCGTCAGCTGCGACAGCTCCTGGC
>JALYLT010000420.1 GCA_030774095.1 Chloroflexota bacterium | reverse complement strand
CCGACCACGCCGGCTGCAGAGCCGCCGCGCTCCGCCGCACCCTGCCGCTGGGCGGGCGGCGAGCCCTCCCTGACCCAGGTCGTAGCCATGGAGGCCATCAGCGGCCAACGCGGGAACGTATAGCGGAAGTGGTCAAGCAGCTTGATGACGATCACCACCATCGCGGCGACATGCAGGGTCGAGGCGAGCCACAGGACGAGTCCGGGCACCGGTACGAGGTAACGCGCCGCCTTGACGAGACCGGTGATCGTGATGAGCACGAGGACGATGGACCAGCTCGGGAACTCGACGACCTTCTCGTAGAAGGTGAACTTCCCAGCCGGCGGCCGCGGGTGACTGAGGTCGATCCGCAGCAGCTTCGCGTACGGCCCGCGTACCCGCGGTGGCAGCTCGTACGCGAGCCCGAGGAGATGGCGCGCCCACTGGCCGCGCGGGACGAGCAACGATCGATCTCCGGTCATCCAGAGGTACGACACGAACGCGGCGACGGCTAACAGGACGATCGACGCTCCGATGTAATGGACGCGGTAGAAGAGGTAGAGCGGGATCGGCAGGTTCACGTCGAGGATGCCGCCGAGGTACTGCCACATCCCGGTGGGTAGAGCCAGGACGAACCCGAGCGTAAGGAGCCAGTGGCCGAACACCGTGCCGGGGCTCCAGCGCCGGACCGCTCCATCGGACCGGACCTTCGGGCCATACGTCCTCGCCATGAGCAAGCCGACGGCGACGCCAAATGCGAGAACGAACGGCAACGCCTTGATGAACACGAAGTTGTCGGAGAGCTCGTTGCTCCACGGCTGCGCGCCCGAGCTCGCCTGGCCGAGGGCCGCGACGACACCGAGCACCGTGAGCACCAGGCCGACGACGACGAGGAGCCAGGCGACGATCCTCATGTGGTCACCGGCGCCGGGTTACGCCTTGCCCTGAGCCGGACTGCCCTCGAACGTCTGGAACGCGCGCAGCTTGTTCCAGGTCTCTTTGGTGGCCGCGGGAGCGTCGAGACAGAGCCGCCCGGGCTCGGTCTTGATGATCCCCTGACGGATGCGGACGTTGACCGGGCAGCGCTCGACGCACGCGGGCCCGCCTTCACGCCAGAAGCACAGATCGCATTTCGCGAACGTGTCGGCGCCGGCGTCGTACGTGATGCGCGATTTCTGGGGCGGCGACTGGCCCTGGTTCGTTGCGAGCGCGAGATCGCTCGTCGGAAAGATGCACGCCTCGTTGCAGCGACCGCACGACACACAGGTGTCCTCGCGGATGAATCGGGCGCCGGTGCGTGGCTCGACCTGCAATGCGTCGACCGGGCAGACGTACAGGCATTCGGCGGTCGGACATTGGAGACAGGGTTCCTGATGGAACTGCCCGCGGTCGGGATACGCGGCTTGGATCAGCGGGTCGACCTTCGTCTCCGGGTCGTTGAAGATGCGGATGCGCGGTACATCCGACAGACCGGCTCGCTTGTGCTCCTGCGAGCAGATGACCTCGCACGTGAGACAGCCGATGCACAGCGTCGGGTCGGGGAAGATGACGCCATCGGCGAACTTGGTCGTGCGCGGTGTCGCCGCGCTCGCGACGGCAGCGCCGCCGAGCGCCTCGAGGGCCACGAACGCGACGATCGGTGCCGCTCCCCGCAGGAAGTCCCGACGCGAAACGTCCGCCCCGCCTGCCTGTCCGTCCTGCTTGTCCGGGGCTGCACTCACCGCAGTGGCAAGTTAGACACCCTGGAAGGCTTCGTCAACGCGACCGTTTTTGTTTGTTTGCGCAAAGCGTGGATCAGCCCCGGGACGGCTCGAGATCAGCCTTTGTATCTACGTCGCGGACCACGCCCGCGTCGTCCACGTCCAGGTCGACGCGGTCATCTTGGTGATGATGTATCACGTCGTGCAGATTCGCGGTCGATGCTGTCGCCGTGATCTCGTCGCGAAGTGTGAGCGGCATCACGACCGGATGCCCGCGCTTTCCCCTGTATCGCGGCGACACGATCGCGGGCCGCTCGCGGTACTTCGCGATGAGCGCGCGCACCGTTGCCGGCTTCACGTAGGGCATGTCGCCGGGAAGCACGACGAG
>JALYLT010000419.1 GCA_030774095.1 Chloroflexota bacterium | reverse complement strand
GCGCCGGGGATGTGACCGCCGCGCGCGGCGCGCTTCTCCTCGCCGGTGAATTCGCTGTCACGCCGAACGTCGAGAAGCCACGGCTGGCCGGTCTTCACGGCGTCGTGAACTTCTTCCTTGGTCGCGATCACGCCCTCGCGCGGATGCGGAGTGAAGCGTGCCGGCGCGACCTTCGTCTCGCCCTGCTCGAGGGGCCGGCCCTCCGCAGTCCATTTCTGGATGCCGCCCTCCATCACCGCCATCTTGTCGTGGCCGTACCGGCGCAACGCGAGCCATAGCCGCGCCGCGTGGTGGCCGCCCTCCGCGTCGTACCCCACGACCATGGTGTCGTTGCCGATGCCGAGGCGGCCCATCGTCTCGGCGAACGCCTCCGGCCCCTGCAGCATCCAGCGCGGATGGCCGGACGGGGGCGGGGGAGCGGATAGGTCGCGGGACCAATCGCAGTGGACCGCACCGGGGAGATGTCCGTTCAGATAGTCGTTTCGCGCATCGGCTTCGAACGAGAAGCGGCAATCGACGATCCGAACCCGCTCGTCACCGAGCTTCGCGGCTGTCTGCTCGGTGGACCAAAAGAGGTCTGGGCGCGCGAACGGGCTCACGTGTCAGACTTTAGCCTCAGTTCGATCCGCGCGAATGAGGAGGGACCCATGACGGCGCACCGCTTCACCAATCTTGCTGCCACGTTTGCTTTGATCGTCGCGGCTATCGTGCTCGGCGCTGCTCCGGCGGCTGCGAAGAGCCAAGGCGGCGCGCCCTCGGCGAGCTTCACGCGATTCGATCTCGGATCGGGTTCGTACAGCGGCACCGCCGCGAGCGGCGGCGTGCTGACGCTTTCGGGCACGCTCACAGCCGGCACGTACACGGATCCGTTCGCGGCCGGCGGTCCGCTGGCCATCCTGTACCACAGCGGAACATGGACGTCCGCTCCCGTCACTTCGCCGTTCGCGTTCGACGAGCTGGTCGCGTCGTGGAACGCCGCGACGCCGCAAGGAACATGGATCAAGACCGAGCTGCAGGCGACCGGCAGTGGCCGAACAACGAAGTGGTATGTGCTCGGCATCTGGGCCGCTGGCGACGAGACGATCCACCGCACGTCCGTGTCGGGACAGGGCGACGCGGATGGCTTCATCGCGATCGATACCTTCATTCGCTCGAAGAAGGCGGCGCCGCTCAGCTCGTATCGGCTGCGCGTGACGCTCTATCGCGCAGACAGCGCGAGCGCGACGTCGACGCCGTCGGTGCGCTTCATCGGAGCGATGACCTCCGCCGAATCGAGCTTCGCGATCCCCAGCGCCTCCATCGGCGTGGTTAGCGACCTTGCGGTGCCGCAGCTGTCACAGGAGGTGCACCGCGGCCACTATCCCGAGTACGACAACGGCGGGGAAGCATGGTGCAGCCCGACCTCGACCGCGATGGTGCTCGGCTTCTGGGGCAGCGGTCCCACGCCGACACAGCTCAGCGTCTTCCCGGGGACGGGTCACGTCGACGGCCAGGTGGACTACGCCGCGCGCTACGTCTACGACTGGAACTACCAGGGCGCGGGCAACTGGCCGGACAACACCGCGTACGCCGCGACGTTCGCCGGGATGAACGGCTTCGTCACCCGGCTGCGATCACTCGCGGAAGCGGAGCGCTTCATCGCCGCGGGTATCCCGCTGGTGGCTTCGATCAACGGAAACCTACCGGGTTTCCTGTTCAAGAAGACCAGCGGCCATCTGCTCGTGATCCGCGGCTTCACCGCGAGCGGCGACGTGATCGCGAACGATCCCGCGGTGTTCGCCGACGCGGACGTCCGAAAGGTCTACGGTCGCGCGGACTTCGAGGACGTCTGGCTGGGCGGCTCCGCAGGGATCGTGTACGTCATCTATCCCGATGGCCACTCCCTGCCGGCGAACGTCGAGGGTCTCGACAAGAACTGGTAACAGTCATGCGCGGGCTGGCCCTGAGCGCGCTGCTCGTCGCAGCGTGCTCAGGCAGCCCGCCGTCCGCGACCGATCCTGGGCCGTCCGCCACGCCGACTGCGGCGGTCAGCTCCGCGCCAACGAGCGCATCGCCCCCGGTCGCGCCC
>JALYLT010000418.1 GCA_030774095.1 Chloroflexota bacterium | reverse complement strand
TCGGGCCGCTCGATCATCAGGTGGACGTCCAGCGGCAGGCGCGTCGCACGGTGCAGGTCGGCCACCGTCTTCGGCCCGAATGTGAGATTGGGCACGAAGTGACCGTCCATCACGTCGACGTGGACCCAGTCGGCCCCGCCCCGTTCGAGCGCGCCCACGGCCTCCGCCAGGCGGCCGAAGTCCGCGTTCAGGATGGACGGAGCGAACTTCGGCTCAGGAATGCTTGCTTCTCTCCTTGTTACAGGCGCGGTGGGCTGGCATCATTCGAGGAGTCCCACCTCCGCCCGTTCAGGTTAGAGGGAGAGAACATGTACCGCCCCCAGAACCTCCGAATCCCAGGACCGACCGTGGTGCCGCAGAGCGTGCTCGCCGCGTCGGCCCGACCGATGATCAACCACCGCGGCCCCGAGTTCGCCGCGCTGCTGGCCGCCCTCACGCGCGCGCTGCAGGACTTCCTGCGTACGCAGGGTGACGTGCTCACGCTCACCGCGTCCGGCTCGGGCGCGATGGAAGCCGCGGTCGCGAACACGCTGTCGCGTGGCGACCGAGCGCTGGTCTTCATCAACGGCGCGTTCGGCGAGCGCTTCTACTCGATCTGCAAGGCCTACGGCGTGGACGCCCGTCGCGTCGACATCACGCTCGGCCGCGCGATCGACCCCGAGCTCGTGCGCGAAGAGCTCGCGAAGGAGAAGGGCAAGGACGGCGCGAAGGCCGTGATGCTCCAGCACAACGAGACCTCGACCGGTGTCCTCAATCCACTCAAGGAGATCAGCGAGGTCGTCCGCGAGTCCGGCAAGCTGTTCATCGTCGACAGCATCTCCGGCGCCGGCGCGGCCGAGCTCGAGATCGACGAGTGGGGCATCGACGTGTGCGTCACCGGTTCGCAAAAGGCGTGGGGCGCGCCACCCGGCGTGTCCATCGTCACGATGAGCGAGCGCGCGTGGAAGTTCTACGAGAAGTCCGACCTGCCAAAGGCGTACTTCGATCTCGCCGCGGCCAAGGCCGCGCTCGAGAAGGGCGCAACGCCGGCGACGCCGGCGGTCACCGTCTACATCGCGCTGCAGGAGGCGCTCCGTCTCATGGCCGAGGAAGGCCTCGAGGCGATCCTCCGCCGCCACCAGAACCTCGCGCGCGCGACCCGTCGCGGGCTGCAGGCGCTCAACCTCACGCTGTTCGCGGACGAAGCGCATGCGTCCCCCGCGGTCACCGCGTTCCGTCCGCCGACGCGCGTGGACGCGCGCAACCTCATCCGCGTGCTGCGCGATGACTACGACACGATCGTCGCGGGCGGCCAGGGCAAGCTCGAGGGGCAACTGATCCGCGTGGGTCACCTCGGCTTCGTGACGCTGCCGGACATCCTGAACTTCTTCAGCGCTCTTGAGCTCGCGCTGCGTGACTTCAACCAGCCGGTCGAGCCGGGTCAGGCGATCGCCGCGGCGCTCCGCGCGTACGCGGAGAGCGCGCCGCAGACGACGCGACCCGGTGCACGATCCGGCGCGCGCGCGGACACCGTCGGCACCCGCCGATAGGCCAAACCCGACCCATCGTTCACGTGGCCGACCCTCTGGCCGAGGACGGCCTCGTCCTGCTCCGCGAGCGCTGTGACGTCCGCATCACGACGGGCCTGAACGAGGCCGATCTCGCCGCGCGCCTCGCGGACGTCGACGCGCTCATCGTCCGCAGCGAGACGAAGGTGACGGCGAAGATCCTCGACGCGGCGCCGCGCCTCGCGGTCGTCGGCCGCGCGGGTGTGGGCGTGGACAACATCGACGTCCCCGCGGCGACCGCGCACGGCGTCTACGTCGTGAACGCGCCGCTCGGCAACATCGTGTCCGCCGCCGAGCACGCTCTCGCGCTGGCGCTGACACTGCTTCGGCGCATAACCGATGCGGACCGGAGCATCCGCGCCGGTGAATGGACGCGCTCGAAGTTCATCGGCCGAGAGCTGCGCGGCAAGACGCTCGGCCTCGTCGGCATCGGCCGCGTCGGCTCAGAGGTCGCCCGCCGGGCGGCTGCCTTCGAGATGCGCGTCATCGCGCACGATCCGTTCGCGACCGAGGCCAGCGCGCGCGCGGC
>JALYLT010000417.1 GCA_030774095.1 Chloroflexota bacterium | reverse complement strand
GCCTGCGGGAGATGCGCCGCGTACTGCGGGTCGGTGGACGCGCCGTCATCCTCGAGCTCTCGACACCGCCGAACACGATCGTCGACGTCGCGTACCGCCTGTACTTCCATCGGCTCTCGCCGCTGATCGCCACCATGCTCGGCGGAGATGCCGCGGCGTATCGCTACCTGCCGCGCTCGGTCGCGGCGTTCCCGGGTCCGGACGGGCTCGCGGAATACATGCGCGACGCCGGATTCTCGCGCGTACGCTACGAGCGGCTGAGTCTTGGCATTGCCGCGATCCATGTTGGGGAGGCGTAATGGACTTCGACATCCCGGAAGAGCTGCAGCTCCTCGCGCGCACCGTACGCGACTTCGTCGAGACGCGACTCCAGCCGATCGAGAAGCAGGTCGAGGACAGCGACGATATCCCCAGCGAGATCGTGCGCGAGATGGCCGCTCTGGGCTTCTTCGGCCTTCCGTTTCCCGAGGAGTACGGCGGCGTCGGCGCGGGCGACCTCGGCTACTGCCTCGCGCTCGAGCAGTTCGGGCGCACCTCGGCCGCGTTCTCGAATCTCATCGGAGCGCACACCTCGATCGGGAGCATGTCGATCTTTCTCGGCGGCACGGACGAGCAGAAGCGGCGCTATCTCCCGGAGCTCACCGCGGGGCGCAAGCTCGCGGCGTTCTCGCTAACGGAGCCGTCGAGTGGCTCAGATGCGGCGTCGATCCAGACGTCGGCGCGCAAGGACGGCAGCAGGTGGCTGCTGAACGGCACGAAGATCTGGGTCACCAACGGCCCGATCGCCGACGTGGTGATCGTCTACGCCGCCAGCGACCGTGCCAAGGGTGCGCGCGGCGGCATCACCGCGTTCATCGTCGAGAAAGGATTCAAAGGCTTCCGCGTGGGCAGGATCGACGAGAAGATGGGCCTCCGCGGCTCAAAGACCGGCGAGTTGATCTTCGAGGACTGCGAGGTCCCGGAGGAGAACGTCCTCGGAGGCGAGGTCGGCGCGGGTTTCCGCACGGCGCTCGGCGCGCTCGATATCGGGCGCGTGTCGCTCTCTGCCGGCGCCGTCGGGACGAGCCAGTACCTGCTCGAGCTCGGGATCGCTCATGCGAAGCGGCGCAAGCAGTTCGGTCAGCCGATCGCCTCGAATCAAGCGATCCAGTGGATGCTCGCGGATAGCGCGGTCGAGATCCACGCGGCGCGGCTGATGGTCTACGACGCGGCCGCGAAGCTCGACCGGGGCATTCGCGTCTCGCGCGAGGCGGCGATGGTCAAGGTGTACGCCTCCGAGCTCGCGAACCGCGTCGCCGACCGTGTGCTGCAGATCCACGGGGGCATGGGATACATGAAGGACTCGCCGGTCGAGCGCGCGTATCGTGATGCTCGCATCCTCCGCATCTACGAGGGAACCAGCGAGGTGCAGCGGATGATCATTGCGGAGGATCTCCTCACTGACGCGCGGTCCCCATAGGTCACGGTCGGGCAACTGACACGCGGTCCGTATAAGGCACAGTCGGGCAACTGACGCGCGGTACGGTTAGGGCATAGTCGGGCACAGATAGTGTGAGGGGAAGGGCGATGGCAAAGAAGATCGCGGTCCAACCTAAGGATCCGGCGCCGCTGGCCGCACGGCCGTGGACGAAGCACTACGACCCCGGCGTGCCCGCGACGCTGACGTATCCGGACGTGACGATGCACGCGCTGCTCGACGACGCTGCGGTGAGCTATCCCGACGCGGTGGCGACGATCTTCTTCAACGCCAAGCGCACCTACAAGTCGATCTCCGACGACGCGTGGCGCTTCGCGAACGGCCTGCGCAAGCTCGGCGTGAAGAAGGGCGACCGCGTCGCGATCCTCCTGCCGAACACACCACAGTTCGTCGTGGCCTTCTTCGGAGCGCTGCGTGCCGGGGCCACAGTCGTCCCCTGCAATCCGCTATACACCGCGCCCGAGCTGCATCACCAGCTGGCGGACTCCGGCGCGGCGACGCTCGTCGTCCTGTCGCGGCTCTATCCCGTCGCGAAAGTGGCGCGGCAGGGCACAAGCGTGAAGAGCGTGATCGTCACCAACATCAAGGAGGAGATGCCTCCTCTCC
>JALYLT010000416.1 GCA_030774095.1 Chloroflexota bacterium | reverse complement strand
CGATCCTCCTTAAGCTGGCCGCGTCGCGCCGCGGGAGACGATGAACGCGACGGCGGCAAGGATGATGGCAGCCCCGATGAGCATCGACGCGGTCACCGCCTCGTTCAGTACGACGGCTCCGAGGAGCACCGCCACGACCGGATTCACGTACGCATACGTGGAGACGACCGACACCGAGGTGTGCTGCAGCAGCCAGGTGTATGCGGAGAATGCGACGAGTGAACCGAACACCACCAGGTATGCCATCGCCGCGAGTGACGCCGTCGAGAACGACGATGGATCCGCTCGCGCCGGCTCCCCGATCGCGACGGCGATCACGATGAGCAGCGCCCCACCGGCCAGCATCTGCACGGCGGTCGACGCCAGTGGATCGCGGGGCGTACGCAGACGCGGCGACGCGAACGTACCGAGCGCCCACGAGAAGGTCGCGCCGACGACGGTGAGGAGCCCCAGCGGGTCGACCTCGCCGCTCGCGCCGCGAGGGACGACGAGAAAGGCGACGCCGGCGAAACCCACGAGCACGCCGGCCACGAGTGACGCACTCATGCGGTCACCGGCGATGAGCCGGAACACGACGATCCAGAGGGGAACCGAGGCGACGACGAGAGCGGTGAGCCCCGACGGCACCGTGCGCTCCGCGAGCACGACGAGACCGTTGCCGCCCGCGAGCAGCAGCATGCCGACGAGCGCCGCTCCACCCAGCTGCGCGCGGTCGATGCGCAGCGCGCTCCGGCCGTGCCGGGCGACGAGCCAGACGCCCAGGAGCGCGCCCGCGAGGAGGAAACGGAGACCGGCCGAGAGGAGCGGCGGGAGCGTCTGCACGGCGATAGCGATCGCGAGATACGTCGATCCCCACACGAGATACACGATCCCGAGCGCGGACCAGACGAGGACGCGCGACGAGCTAGCGGATGTAGCCGTAATCGGCGAAGAGGAGACGGAGGAAGAGCGCGCCGCAAAGGATCACGAATCCCACGCGCTGCGAGAGGATCGCGCGCGGATTCTCCTTGCCGACCAGCGCGACCTGGCCCCAGAAGAAGAGGACGAAGCTGAGCTCGGTCCACATGAAGAACGCGTGGTAATAACCGAGCGGCGTCCATTCGAACGGTCGCGTCATGGTCCAGTTCAGCAACGCGTTCACGGCCTGATACAGATGCACCCCGACGGTGAGAACGCCGGCACCGAGGACGGCCCCGAACACCTCGGCGGCGCGCGCCCGGCGGCGCCACGCGACGAGCTGGCTGGTGATGAAGACGTTGACGAGCGGGACGAGAAGGCCATCGCCCACGACCGCGGACGTGTACATGAGGGTGGTCCGGTACTCGCTGACGATCGGATCGGCGCGCCAGTTTAGGTAGACGTTACCCGCCGCCTGGACAATGAACGCGAAGAACAACGTGCCGAAGAAGACGCTGGCAAGCAGCAGCCATGGTCGTTGTTCAACGGCCGAGACCGTACGCAGCATGGCTCCCCTCCCTCGACGCGGGCGTCCTCGGGCTGGAACGCTAGCAGACTCAGTGCTTTGGAGCCCCAAAAACGCCCGCCTGGTACGACCGGCGGTCGACGCGGGGAAGCCGTATTGCCGTCCCCAGACCGATCAACGGGGTGTGGTGGGCGACCGCCAGCCACTCCACCACGGGCCAGAGGTCCTCCTCCGCGGTCATCCAGCCGAGTCGGTCGAAGCGAGCCAGCGACAGCGGCCGGGAGTACGCGCGCAGGCTGCGGTCGCCGTCCCAGTTGAAGTAGTCCTCGAAGTAGCCCATCACCAGCTCCCGGATCGTCCGGTAGACCGGCGCGCGGAAGCGCAGCCCTGAGAACTTGGATGTCGCCACCGATCCCCAAAGACCACGGTCCCGATAGACCGCAAGCACATGGTCGTCGTCGTTGTCGGCCTCGAGATCGACGAGCAAGGGCGGTCGCCCGTGTAGGCGGAACGCGGCGGCCGCGAGGAACGCGCCCTCCGCGCAGTGAGCGGTGCGATCGCGCATCACGCGTCGCGGAGAGCGCACCGTGTCTCCATCGGGCTCGACGTTGTAGGTGAGGTCGTCGAGGTAACGCTGCACTTTCTCTGGCGTCGAGAGGCGACGCAGGATGGCGGTCTC
>JALYLT010000415.1 GCA_030774095.1 Chloroflexota bacterium | reverse complement strand
GACCTCGGCTATCACCCGATCTCGCTGGGCGAGACCGCGGAGAACGTGCGCGTGAAAGAGAAGGTCTCGCGCGCGGAGCAGGACGAATACGCGGCGCGCAGCCAGCAGCGCTACGCGAAGGCGAAAGCGGACGGCTTCTTCAGCGCGGAGATCGCGGGCGTGCACAACGGGACCGCGCTCATCCACGAAGACGAGCATCCGCGGCCGGACTCGACCGTCGAGAAGCTCGCGAAGCTCAAGCCGGCCTTCAAGAGCGACGGGACCGTGACCGCAGGCAACTCATCGGGCATCAACGACGGAGCCGCGGCGCTCATCATCGCGTCGCGCGAGAAGGCAGACGAGCTTGGTCTCCGCGCGCTCGGACGCGTCGTTGCCGCGGCGTCGGCCGGCGTGCATCCTGACTACATGGGCCTCGGCCCGATCCCGGCGGTGCGGAGGCTCGTGGCGCGGACCGGTATCGCACCAGACGAGTGCGACGCGATCGAGCTGAACGAGGCGTTCGCCGCGCAGGTGATCCCCTGCATCCGCGCCCTCCATCTGCCGGAGGACCGCACGAACCCGAACGGCGGCGCGATCGCGATCGGCCACCCGATCGGGATGTCCGGCGCGCGGCTCGCCGGCACGGTATTGCGCGAGCTCGAGCGGCGCGGCGGCCACTACGGCATCGCGACGATGTGCATCGGCGTCGGGCAGGGCCTGGCTACGCTTTTCGAGCGCGAGTCGGCCTAGCCGGAGGCGGTCCCGCCGGCAAACGACCCGCATCCTGGAGCGCCCGGCGCAGCGCGAACTCGATCTGGGCGTTCACGCTGCGCAGCTCGTCGGAGGCCCACTTCTGCAGAGCCTCGTGCAGCGACGCGTCGAGGCGGAGGAGGTAGGCCTTTTTCTCTGCCACGACCGCGCTAGGTGTACAGGGTGCCCGTGTTCACGACCGGCTGCGTGTTCTGCTCGCTGCAGAGGACGACGAGCAGGTTGCTGACCATCGCCGCCTTCCGCTCTTCGTCGAGCTCGACCACGCTCCGCTTCGACAGTTCCGCGAGGGCCATCTCCACCATGCCGACCGCGCCCTCGACGATGCGGGCGCGTGCCGCGACGACCGCGCTCGCCTGCTGACGGCGCAGCATGGCCTGCGCGATCTCCGGTGCGTAGGCGAGGTGCGACAAGCGCGCCTCGATGACCTCGATGCCGGCCTTCGCGAGACGGTCCTGGACCTCGCTGCGCAGGCGGCCGGTGATCTCGTCGCTGCTCGTGCGCAGCGAGAGCCGATCGTCCTGGTGCGAGTCGTAGGCGTAGCTCGTCGCGAGGTTGCGGACGGCGGCCTCGGTCTGGACCTTCACGAAGTTCTCGTAGTTGTCGACCTGGAACACCGCCTCCGCGGTGTCGCTGACACGCCACACCACGATGGCGGCGATCTCGATGGGATTGCCGTCGTGGTCGTTCACCTTGAGCTTCGCGCTCTCGAAGTTGCGCACGCGCTGCGAGACCTTATGACGGGGCAGCGTGAACGGATTGGTCCACCAGAAACCCGGCTTGTTGACCGTACCGACGTAGTTGCCGAAGAGCTGGAGCACCTGGGCCTCGTTCGGGCTGACAACGAGGAACCCGCCGAAACAGATACCGACGGCGACGATCGCCAGGATGTCGACGACGTAGAGCCACGCCGGTGCCCGGCCGATGATGAGGGCGACGAGCGCGGCGATCGTCAAGAGCTCGAGCACGAACAGGATCAGGAACGTGATGAGACCCGGTGCGATGAATGCAGGCTTCTCGCGGATCAAGTCTTTCCTCCCCGCTGAATTCGACGGAACGTGCACGCGTGGCATCATACCAAAGAGATAACAAAGTGATATTGGATCCAAATAAGGTATCAACATGTCTGTGATCGGCAGCCTCGCCCGGGCACGAACCGCCAGTCCCGCATTGCGGTACGACGAAGGAGTGACGGCCATAGCGCTTGCCAGTCCACGGTGGGGTGGCTAGGCTCGCGCGCGGTCAGACCACCGCGTAGGGGAGGAGCACATGGACGAGAACAAGGGCGCGGAACGCCGCTCTTACCGGCTCACCAGACGGCAATTCCTCGCGGCATCGTCCGCGGCGGCGGCGATCGCGGCCT
>JALYLT010000414.1 GCA_030774095.1 Chloroflexota bacterium | reverse complement strand
CACCCCTCAAGTGCTCAAGCGCGCGAGTGCGTCCGCCGTCGTCGGAGCCCACTTCACGTTCTGACACTGCGGGCAGTACCAGCTCTTGCGGAACTCGTTCGGGTGATAGCCCCACGCCACCGGCGTGCCACACACGTGGCACGGGAGCCCGGTGCGCTCGTCGACCCACATCCCTTCCGCCGCGTTGAGCGCGAACCGCGTGCGGCGCTCGCCGCCGTCGCGATTGCGGCGCATCAACTTTCGCGCCTGCGCGACGAGCCGTCGGAGCGTCGCGTCGTCGAGGTCGGCGACCTTCGCCCAGGGCGACACGCGCTCGAGGAACAGGGCCTCGCACTTGAAGACGTTCCCGATGCCGGAGATGGTCCGCTGATCCAGGAGCGCGGTCGCGATGTCCCGCTCGGGCGCACTCGCGCGCAGTCGCCGGACCGCCTCATCCTCGTCGAACGCATCGCGGATGATGTCCGGCCCGAGATCAGGTAGGACGGCATGGAGCGCGATCTCTTTGGTGGTCATGAGCTCGACGACGGGTGGCCGAAAGCATGGCGCTACGAATTCGTCCGTCGTGATGACGACGCGCGCGTCCGATCGCGGCGACCACCATCGCTCACCGGGCCGGTACACATGCCACGCGCCTGTCATCTTCATGTGCGTGTGCAGCACAACGTCGTGGTCACCGCGCGCGAACGTAATCAGGAGATGCTTGCCGTTCGACTCCACCGCGCGCACGACACTGCCGACGACCTCGAACCTGGCGGCATCGGAGCTCATGCGCGGCGCGACGACCTCGAAGCCTGTCACGATCCGGCCCGCGAGCGCGCGCCTCAGCACGTTCGCCGTGCGGTGGATCGTGTCGCCTTCAGGCACCCGGCGCTCCCGTCCGACCAAAGTGCTTGGCGACGATCCATCGCACGTTGCGCCACTGCTCCTTGTCGTAAGGCTCCACGAGACCTTCAGCCGCGTGGAACGCGGCGACGAACGCATCGACATCGTCCATCGCGAGCCGCTGCATTCGTGCCTGCTCGTCCGGCTTCAGACAGCAACCGAGCGTGACACAAAGCTCGTCCAGCAGAGTCGACATGCGATCCTGGCCCTTGCGGTAGCCCACGCCCTCCATGATGCGACCGATGTAGCCCTCAGTCCCCACTTCGTTTCATGTAACCGCGCGGCGTGCGCGTGAAGCCGGCGGCCCGCAGCGGCTCCGCGAGCGGAGACTCGTCGACCGGAAGGCCATCGACTTCGGCAAGGAAGAATGGCGCGCGCCGGTCTGGGCTTGCCTCGGCAGCGAGCGCCGCTCCGATGAGTCCGCGCGCAGCAACGATCTCATGCTCGTCGCCGTCGGTGAATGTCAGCAGCGCGCGCTCGTCGCGCGCGAGCCATGCGGCGAGCACGCCGTCGATGAGTACGACGAGTGCCCCCGCGGAGCGCATCGGACGGCGCCCCTCGGCGCGCTCAGGCCATGCCAGCGCCGCGCCGTACAGGTTCGCGGGATCCGTGGCGGCAAGGGTGACGACGCGAGTCTCTTCGCTCGCCTCGCGGACGACGCGCAGGCGGTCCACCGCGCCCGGCAGCGCGAACTGCGTCGCGCCACGACCGGCGACGAAATACCCCCGGCGAACGCGACCGGCATCCTCCATCGCCTTCAGCACGCCGTACACCGCGGCGAACCCACCGGAGACGCCTTCCGCCTGCACCGCCTCGCGCGTCACGATGCCGTGGCGCTCGAGCAGCTGATGGACGCGCGCGGTCACGCGCTCCGTCGGGGTCAGGTTCGGCACCCGCAGCGAGTCGATGAGCGACCAGCGACCGCCGCTTTCCCTCGAGTAGATCGCGGCGCGCTCGGCCGACACCAGCATCGAGGCGCGGGTCGGATAGGTCGAGCGGCGCGCGGCGTTCGCGCGGCGGCGCGCGCGCGACGAGGGCGAGCGGATGAATCCGCGCAGCGGCTGGAGCGTGTCGTTCGTGACCTCGCCCGACCACACCAGATCCCACAGCGCCTCGAGCACCTCGGGCGTAAAGCCGCCACCCAGTCCGGCGAGAAGCTGCGGGAAGAAGACAGCGCCGCGCGCCGCGAGCAGCTCGCGGATCTTCTGGTGCGTCGTGCCGGTGGGGCGCTCG
>JALYLT010000413.1 GCA_030774095.1 Chloroflexota bacterium | reverse complement strand
GGCAACGACGTCCCGCTGTCCGACGAGGCCGCGTCCGCGCGGCATGCGGTGCTGGAGCTCCGCGACGGCGAGTGGTGGATCGAGGATCTCGGCAGCACGAACGGCACGCTCGTCAATGGGACGCGGATCGGGCGCGCCGAGCGGCTGCACTTCGGCGATGAGCTCGCCATCGGCCGCATCGCGCTGCGGCTGGAAAAGGGAACCGGATGATCGCCGTCACGCGCCGCCGGCCCGAACTCGGTCTCCTCTTCTGGGTCGCCGCGATGGGCATCACGGGATCGGTCGCCGTCGCCGCGGCGGAGGTCGCCGGTTTCCGTCCCCAGCAGCTCGTGATCCCGGCGACGTTCGTCGTGATCGCGTTCGTGCTGCACCTGTTCCTCGCCGCGCGCGGCATCCGCGGCGACCAGCTGCTCCTCCCTATCGCGGCCGCGCTCACCGCCATCGGCCTCGTCCTCGTGCAGCGGCTCGCCTCGAACCTACTGGTCCAGCAGCTCTCGTGGACGCTCATCGCCGCCGGCGCGTTCGCGGCGACGATCCTCATCCCGCGCGACCTCACCGCGCTCTCGCGCTTCAAGTGGACCTGGGCGCTGCTCGGCTTTCTGCTCCTCCTGTCCCCGCTCCTACCGGTCATCGGGCGCGAGGTGAACGGCGCGCGGATCTGGATCGGCGTCGGCACCGTGACGTTCGAGCCGTGGGAGGCGGTGAAGATCCTCCTCGTCATCTTCTTCGCCGCGTATCTCGAAGAGTTCCGGGAAGTCCTGTCGCAGACGCAGCGGCGGTTCGGGCCCATCCCCGTCCCGCCGCTGCCGTACTTCGGTCCGATCGTCGCGATGTGGGCGATCGCGATGGTCGTGATGGTCTTCGAAAGGGACCTCGGCGCCACGCTGCTGTTCCTCGGGATCTTCCTCGCGATGCTCTACCTCGCGACCGGCGAGGCGTTCTACACGCTCATCGGCATCCTCATGCTGCTCGTCGGCGGCTTCTTCGCGTACCACGCGTTCGGCCACGTCGCGGCCCGCGTCGACGTGTGGCTGCACCCATTCGCGGAGGAGGTGCGCTTCAGCTCGGGCTATCAGCTGGTGCAGGGCCTGTTCGCGCTTGCGAACGGCGGCCTCTTCGGCGCCGGGCTCGGGAACGGGATGCCCGAACGGATACCGGTGGTGTGGAGCGACTTCGTCTTCGACGCGTTCGCGGAAGAGGTGGGCTTCGCGGGAGCGCTCGCGCTGCTGGCGCTGTACCTCCTCTTCGTGTACCGCGGCATGCTGATCGCCCTCCGCGCGCCGACGCCGTTCCTGCAGCTGCTCGCCGCGGGGCTCTCGTTCATCGTCGCGCTCCAGACGCTGGTCATCGTCGGCGGCAACGCACGGCTCATCCCGCTGACCGGCATCACGCTGCCCTTCGTCGCGTACGGAGGTTCGTCGCTCGTGACGAACTGGATGCTCGTCGCGCTCCTGATACGCGTGAGCGACCTCACGGCGCGCGTCAGAGGAACGCCGTGACGCGCTCGATCGCCGCGAACATACGCGGCCTCACGCTCGCGATCGCGGTCGCGTTCCTCATCACGTCGCTGGGCGTCGGCTACTGGACGCTCGTGTCCGGCGAGGAGCTCGCCACGGATCCGTTCAACCCGCGCCTCGTCGCCGCGATCCGCGACCGCCCGCGCGGGATCATCACGGACGCGTCGGGCGCGACGCTCGCAGAGAGCGTGCAGACGAACAACACCTACAAGCGCGTGTACAAGGACAAGACGCTCGCGCATGTCACCGGATACGCGTCGTTCCAGTTCGGCGCGTCCGGCATCGAGGCCGCGTACGCCGAATCGCTCATCGGCCAAGACCCGGGAGATCCCCTGTCGCAGTGGCGCGCGCGCTACCTGCGCGAGCGCGTTCCGCCCGGATCGGTCGTGCTCGGCATCGACCCGAAGATCCAGCAGGCCGCGGTGGCCGCGCTCGGTAACCGGCGCGGCGCCATCGTCGCCATCGATCCGCGCAACGGCGCGATCCTCGCGTCGGCGAGCTGGCCGCAGTACGACGCGAGCCTGATCTCGGATCCAGCGACGGAGGAGGCAGCCTGGAAGCAGGTCAACGAGGATCCCGACAAGCCGCTCATCAACCGTGTGACGCAGGGCCTCTATCC
>JALYLT010000412.1 GCA_030774095.1 Chloroflexota bacterium | reverse complement strand
CTCACGCCCGCGTCAGTGGCGATCAGGCCCTCCCAGCGAACGTGCTCCGCCGCATCCGTCAGGTCGAGATCAAGGCGCGCATCCTCGCCGACGAGGCGCTCCTCGGGACCTATCGAAGCGTGTTCCGGGGGTCGGGCCTCGAATTCGAAGAGGTGCGGGAGTACGAGCCGGGCGACGACATCCGTAGCATCGACTGGAACGTCACGGCGCGCATGGGCATGCCCTACATCAAGAAGTTCCGCGAGGACCGCGAGCTCAACATCCTCCTCGCCGTCGACATCTCGGCATCGTCCTGGTTCGGCTCGGTCGATCAGAGCAAGCGCGACCTTGCCGCGGAGGTGGCCGCGCTCCTTGCGATGACCGCGATGCGCAGCCACGACCGGGTCGGACTCCTCCGGTTCGCGGAGGGGCTCCAGGAATGGATGCCGTCCCGGCGCGGACGCGAGCATCTCTTGCAAGTGATCCGCGAGCTCCTGTTCGCGCCGCCGCGCCGCGTCCGGACCGAGATGACCGAGGCCGCGCGCTTCCTCATCAACATCACGAAGAAGCGGAGCGTGGTCTTCCTCTTGTCCGATTTCCTGGACGTCGGTCTCGTCGACGATCCCGCGGTGCGCATGCTGGGCCGGAAGCACGACGTCATCGCACTCGTCCTCAACGACCCGCGCGAGCTCGAGCTCCCGAACGTCGGAGTCGTCGCGCTCGAGGACGCCGAGACCGGGAAGATCGCGCACGTCGACACGAGCGATCGTCGATTGCGCGAGGAATACGCGAGCACGGCCCGGCGCCGGCGCACCGAACGCCGGCAGGCCCTGGCGCGCATGAACATCGACAGCATCGATCTGTACACCGATCGTCCCTTCGTCCCCGCGCTGATGGCGCTGTTCAACGCGCGGACGCGACGGACATGAAGCGGCTGATCGTCGCGCTCGTCCTCACGCTGCCGCTCGCCGTCGCGAGCGTCGCCGCGGGCGCGGACCCCGTCAACGCTGCCGCGACGCTGGATCGCGCGACGATCACCGTCGGCGATCCGGCGTTCCTCACCGTGTACGCGGATGCCGAAGCGGGATACCAGGTCGGCGACCCGACGATCGCGCACACCGTCGGCGATCTCGAGGTGCTCGAGGTCCTGCCATCCGGCCGCTCGTCGCGCCCGGGCGGGGTCGCGCGCTGGACCTTCCGCTATCGGGTCACCGGGTGGGTCGTCGGCGATCTCAGTGTTCCGCCGATCGAGATCCCGTACAGCGGTCCCAACGGCGTGACCGGCGTCGCGATGACCGCGCCACTTGTCCTTCACGTCGCGACCGTGATCAAGGACGGCGAGGACACCACCGACGTCAAGCCGCTCAAGCCGCAGCTCGACCTGCCGGAGGCGTTCGCCGCGAAGCTCGCGCGTATCGCGCTCGGCGTCGCTGCAGTGGCGGCGTTCACCGCCCTCGCCGGCCTCATCTTCTGGATGCTGCTGCGGCGGCGCGTGCGCGTCGCGGCGGAGGAGCGCCTGACGCCAGTGCAGCGCGCGCTCCGGGAGCTCGACGCGCTCGCGGACCAGCGTCTGCCAGAAAAGGGAAAGACGGCCGAGCACTACGCGCTGCTCACCGCCAGCCTTCGCCGCTACGCCGTGCAGCGATTCGGCATCGATCCCGGACACACGACCCGCGAGCTGCGCGCGGCCTTGGAGCGAGCGGGTGTCGACCGAACGCAGGCAGGCGCGATCTACGAGATCCTGCGCGAGGGCGACGAGGTGCGCTTCCGCCGCGCGATCCCGTACCCGGCGCATGCGCAGAACGCGGTGCGCGCCGCGCTCGAGGTCGTGCGGCGCGCGGCGACGGCGGAGGAGTACGAGATCGCCGCCCTCCGGCCGCAATGAGCACGCGCATCTTCGGGACGGAGATCCGCTTCGAGGCACCGTGGGCGCTCGCCCTGCTCGCCATCGTCCTCATCGCCGCCGCGCTCGAGCTCCGGCGCGAGCGCGGTCGCAGCGGCGGGGTGCTGTTCTCGTCGCTCGGGCTCGTGCCACGCGCTCACGGCAGCTGGCGCGTGCGGACGCGTTGGCTGCTGCTGCCCCTGCGCGTCGTGGCCGCGACGGCGCTGATCGTCGCGCTCGCCTCGCCGTCCGTCGTGCAGGCTGCGTTCGATGTTCCCG
>JALYLT010000411.1 GCA_030774095.1 Chloroflexota bacterium | reverse complement strand
CACACCGGCGCCGTCTGGATGCGCGCTAGACCGCTCTTACCAGTCCTTCTCCTTGCGCTTGCGGGGCACGAGCTCGATGGACATCGGCTGGACCGGCGCGGCCACGGTCTTCCTCTTCAGCTCTTTTTCGAGCTGCTCTTTGGACTTCTTCTTGGCCTTCTTGTCCTTGGCCTCGCCTCGACCAGTCGGCATTCTCGTCCCTCCCGTCCGGGTGGAAGCATTCCGGACACCAGCGAGCATAGCGCGTGTCGCTCGTATGCTCTCGCCCGTGCCGGCCCGGAAGCGCGTATCGCGCGTCACCATCCGCTCGGCGCGCGTCACGACGCGCACCGGCGACGGCGGCGAGACGTCGCTGTTCGGCAAGGGCCGCGTGCGCAAGACGGATCCGCGCATCGTCGCCCTCGGCGACCTCGACGAAGCGCAGAGCGCGATCGGCGTCGCGCGCGCGATGGGCCCGAAGTCGACGATGGGACGGCAGCTGTTGGAGCTGCAGCAAGGCCTCTACATCGCGATGTCCGAGGTGGCGACCCCGCGCGACGATCTCGCGCGCCTCCCGACGCGACTCGATCACGCCGCCCTCGCGAAGGTGGACAGCGCGCTGGAATGGCTGAAGGCGCGCACGCAGATCGAGGGTCGCTTCGTCATTCCCGGGGACCGGCCGATCCCCGCGGCGCTCGATTACGCGCGCACCGTTGCGCGGCGCGCTGAGCGCAGCGTCGTCGCCTGCGTCGACGCCGGCACGGTCTCCGGCGAGGTGCTGCTTCCCTGGCTCAACCGCGTGTCCGACCTGCTGTTCGTGCTCGCGCGTGCTGCCGAAGGCACGTCCCGACCTTCGCGGACGGTGAGGCGCTAGCGGTCCTCGGGCGGCTTGGAGGCGGCGACGACTTCGCTGTGGAACGGCCCGCGCGCGGTCCGCTGCGCCAGCGTGAGATCGGCGAGCTGCCGCTGCGTCGCGCGCTGCGCGTCATCGAGATCGGCGAGCAGGACCAGACCGTCCGCGAATCCCCAGAGCACGAGGGCGTAGATGACAGCGAAAACGAAACCGAAGACGCCGACCGCGACCGCGGCACCCGGGAAGAGCGCGACGGCGCCCTCGGGCACCTGGTACTGGCTCGCGCCGTAGATACCGCCGGCGCCACCGAGAATGAAGAGGATCGCCGCGATACGCATCGTGGCAGCGGCGAACTTGACCGCGAAGTGACTTCGGGACCGCGGCTTCGGCGCTATCGCAGCCAGGGCGGTGGCTCCCAGTGGTCGGGCAGCACGGTGACCTTGACCGGCATCTCGGCGGCCTGCTCGGACACCGATTGGATCTGGTTGATCAGCATCGGTCCGTAGGGGCAGAACGGCGTTGTGAGCACCATCTTCACCTCGGCCTCGTCGGGGGTGAACACGACCTCGCGGATGAGGTCGAGATCGATGACCGACAGTCCGATCTCGGGATCGAGGACGGCCTGAAGCGCGTTCAGGATCTTCTCCTGCTTCTCGGCCTCGGCGACGATCGGTGACGGGGCTGTCCCCCCGGCTTTCGCCGCGGTTTCTTCAGTGGCCATGTCGGTCCTTTCCGGCCCGCTCAGCGCCGAGCGAGCCATGCGAACAACGAGAGTGCGGCGGTCAGAACGAGGCTGACGACGATAGACGTTGCGACGGGCGCGTATACGGTCCACCCATCGCCGCGGAGCGTGAAGTCACCGGGCAGACGCCCGACGAAGGGCACCCGCTGCGCGAAGATCAAGGCCAGCCCGACGACCAGGATGACCACGCCGGCGATGACGAGAGCGCGGCCGATACCGTCCATCTAGGCATCGATTGTCTCATGGGCCGTGTGCCTTTGGCGCTCAACGGAGCGTCACGAGCAGGATGCGATCGTCGTCGGCCGCGGGTCGCCCACGTCCATCGCGGTTGCTCGTGAGCACGAGGAATTCACCGGTCGGCATCTCGTAGACGTCGCGGAGCCGGCCGTACTGGTTCACGAGCAGCCGCTCCTCGAAGGCCACGCCGCGCCCATCGGGCGTGAAGACGATCCGATGCAGATGCTGGCCACGCAGCGTCGCGAAGAGGAGCGAGCCGCGCAGCGGACCAGGCCGCGTCGCGAACGCAGCCCCGGACGGCGCCCAGGTGTCGAAGTTGCCGCTCCATGCGATCGGATCGCGGC
>JALYLT010000410.1 GCA_030774095.1 Chloroflexota bacterium | reverse complement strand
GATCAGGACCGCTTCGCTGTGCGCAGCTATGAGAAGGCGCTGGCGGCGCAGCGAAGCGGCGCGTTCGACGCGGAGATCGTCACCGTCGATGTGCCCGGGCGGAAGGGCGCGGTGACGACGGTGGCGAAGGACGAGACGCCGCGCGAGACGAGCCTCGAGGCGCTCGCGAAGCTCGCGCCCGCATTCAAGTCGGGCGGCACGGTCACCGCTGGGAACGCGTCGAAGCTGAACGACGGTGCGGCCGCCCTGGTCGTCGCGTCGGCGGACCGCGCGCGCGAGCTGCGCGCCGCTCCGATCGCGCGCGTCATCGCCCAGGCGCAGTACGCGCGCGAGCCCGAGCTCTTCCTCCTCGCGCCGAGCGGCGCGATCGCGCGGGTCTTGGACCGTGCCGGATGGACGGTCGACGGGGTGGACCTGTTCGAGGTGAACGAGGCGTTCAGCGGCATCGAGGGCGTGCGCCGCGAGCTCGGGATCCCCGAGGAGAAGTTCAACGTGAACGGCGGTGCCGTCGCGCTCGGGCATCCGATCGGCGCGTCGGGCGCGCGCCTCCTGGTCACGCTGCTATACGCGCTTCGTGCACGGGGCAAGCAGCGCGGCATCGTGTCGCTGTGTCTCGGCGGCGGTGAGGCGGTCGCGCTCGCGGTGGAGGCGCTGTGAGCGACGACCATGTGCCCAGCGTCGGCCCGGTGATGGCGTTCACCGCGAACCGCGCGCAGGTCGTCCGCTTCTACACCGAGATCGCCGGGCTGAAGGCGGAGCCCCAGGATGGCGCCACCTGGCTTTCGACCGAGAACGCTCAGGTCGTCGTGCATGACCCGGACGATCGCCAGACCGAGGCGGAGGTGCGTGGTCAGCGCGGGTTCGTCGTGTGGTTCGGCATCGACGACGTCGCCAGCGCGTACGCCCGCGCGAAGGAGGCAGGCTGCGCGGTCGGCACGTTCCAAGGCGACTACTTCTACGCTCGCGACCCCGACGGTCGCTACGTCGGCTTCCACGCGAATGAGGAGCATGGACACGGACATGGTCACGACCACTGAGACGGTGACCGGCTTCGATCTGGGGCTCAGTGAAGAGCAGGAGCTCGCGCAGCGGACCGCGCGCGACTTCGCCCGCGAGAAGGTGCTGCCGCGCGCGCGCGAGATCGACGAGCAGGGCAAGGTGCCGCAGGAGCTGCTCGCCGAGATGGCGTCGCTCGGCTTCCTCGGGATCTACGTCCCTGAGTCGTACGGTGGCGCGGGTCTCGATGCGCTGAGCTACGCCCTGGTGACCGAGGAGATCAACCGCGCCTGCGCGTCGACCGGCGTCGTCATGTCGTCGCATGTGTCGCTCGTGGTCGATCCGCTCCTCCACTACGGCAGCGACGGGCAGAAGGAACGCTTCCTCCGGCCGCTCGCGACTGGCGAGAAGCTCGGGTGCTTCGCGCTCTCCGAGCCGGCATCGGGGAGCGACGCGGCGGCGATGCGAACGTCCGCGCGGCGCGATGGCGACGCCTGGGTTCTGAACGGAACGAAGAACTTCATCACGAACGGTGCGAGCGCGGACATCGCGCTTGTGTTCGCGCAAACCCAGGGGGAGGGGCCCCTGTTAGCGAGCGGCAGCGAGCGTACGAAGGCGCGCCACAAGGGGATCGCCGCGTTCATCGTCGAGAAGGGGGCTCCGGGCTTCAGCGTCGGAAAGCTCGAGCACAAGCTCGGCATCCGCGGGTCGGACACCGCGCAGCTGCTGTTCCAGGACTGTCGCGTGCCTGCGGCGAACCTCATCGGCGAGGCCGGCGAGGGTTTCAAGATCGCGCTGGCCACGCTCGACGGCGGGCGGATCAGCATCGCGGCGCAGGCGGTCGGCATCGCGCGCGCGTGCCTCGAGGACTCGCTCGCATACGCGAAGGAGCGCGAGGCGTTCGGCAAGAAGATCGTCGAGTTCCAGGCGATCCAGTGGAAGCTCGCCGACATGGCGACCGAGATCGACGCGGCACGCCTGCTCGTGTGGCGCGCGGCGACATTGAAGGACCGCGGCGAGGATCACATCCTCGCGGCGGCCCAGGCGAAGCTGTTCGCGAGCGACGTCGCGGTGCGCGCGGCGCGCGAATGCGTGCAGATCTTCGGCGGCTACGGCTACCTCACCGATTTCCCCGCGGAGCGCCACTACCGCGACGCGAAGATCACCGAGA
>JALYLT010000409.1 GCA_030774095.1 Chloroflexota bacterium | reverse complement strand
ACGCCGTACTTCGCGCGGAACAGATCGACGACGTGGCGGAGCGCCGCGGCGGCGTCGTCGATCGGCTCCCTCACCGCCGCGAGCTCGGTCGCGCCGACGCGGACCCGGCAGTGCGGGTCGCGGCGGAAGTTGCGATACCAATCGCTGTCGTGATCGGTACGTAGCCAGATACCTCCGTTCTCGTACGCGAACCACACCGTGGCTTCGTGCGGGCGACCGGTCCTCCGGCCGCGAGTGATCAGCACGATCTCCTGCGCTTCGCGGAGCTCGGCATCAGGCTCCATGTCCTAGACCATGGCCGCGCGAAGCTGCGGGGCCAAGCGCGACAGCGCCGCGTGCTGGTGCTCGCGATACGCCGGTGTCCAGCCGTGACCGCCGGGAAAGCGCTCGATGACCGTTTGCGGCGCAGCCTCGGTGAGCGCGGCGACGGTCTGTGGCGTGTTCACGAACGCATCGTGGTTCGCGAGGATCGCCGCGAGCGGGCCCTTCCAGTTCCGGATGATCCCGGTGCGATCGTCCGTGAGAAGGTCTCGCGCGAGCTCCCGCCCTGCGCGCGCGTCCGCCGCCAGAAGGTCCGCCTGATCGTGCGCGAGATGCTCGGCGTCCACCTGCGCGCCTTCCGCAAAGAGCCTGCGATGCAGCATCGACAGCGTCGTACTCCCGCGCACAGGACCCCACAGCGCGCCGACCGGTGAGACGAGCAGCGCGAGCTGAGCGCGGATGAGCGGCCGGATGAGCGCCGGGCGGAGGAACGGCGTGTGCAGCAGCAGCGCCGTGACGCGGTCAGGGGCGAGGTCGGCGAACGCGAGCGCGATCGCCGTGCCCGAACAGAGACCGCCGACCGCGACGTGCTCGAGGCCACGCTTCGCGATCAGGTCCAGCGCCCACTGGGCGTATGCCCGCGGCGTATGACGCGTGGCGAGCGGCGCGACACCGGCACATCCGGGGAGGTCGGGCACCAGCACGCTGAAGTGCGGCGCGAGAGCGGGAAGCCAGGCGCTGAGGTTGTGGCTCGATCCGTTCCAGCCGTGGAAGAGGAGGAGTGGCGGCCGTGCCTCTTCGTCCCTCACATGCCGCTAGTTCGCGAGCGCGAACAGATACGCGACGTGCGAGGCGACCGCGCCGTCCCAGTCGGCGACCTTCGGATTCGACGGCTCGATGACGAAGTACTCGTTCGGCGCGTGCGCGCCGCTGCCGTGGCCGAGGCCGAAATGCCCGGCGGCGAGATGCAGCGGCTCACCGGTGAAGACATAGCCGGGGTAGCTGCCGGCGATGCGCGGCATGACGGCGGGCTCGATGCCCGCGCGCCGCAGGACCGTGATCTGCGCCTGGATCAGCGGTGCTTCGAACGGCGTATCCGTCGGGTCATAGCCGCCGCTCGGCTTCACCTCGATGTCGCCGAAACCGCGCTTCGCGAGGTGCTCTTTGAGCTGGCGAAGCGCGGCGTCGTACGTCATGTCCGGCACGAGCCGCAGGTCGAGCTTCGCGACCGCGCGGTGCGGCTGGATGGTCTTGCCTCCCTGGCCCGTGTAGCCCGCGACCAGGCCCTCGATGTTCACGGTCGGCGTGAAGAGGAACATCTCGAGCGACTCGCGCCAAGACTTGTCGTGCGCCCAGCGCTTGGCGGCGAGCAGCTTCTTCGCGGTCTCTTCGCTGAGGCGCTGCGCGGACGCGTCGAGCATCTTCTTCTGCTCCGCGGTCGCCGGACGCGCTTCGCGTCCGAACCCGTCGATGGCTGGGTCGCCGTCGGCGTTCACGAGTGTCGCGAGGGCCTGCACGAGGTGGAACGCGGGGCTATCGAGCCGCGCGCGATTCGAAGAGTGCACGTCGATCCCCGGCCCGCGGCCCCATTTCTCGCCGCTCGCGATGAGCTCGACCTCGATGACGCCCTTCGCACCAAGCAGCACGCTGACGTTGCCATCAGGATCCTGACTCGCGCCCGGCATGACGACGCCGACCGTCTTCTTGAGCGCGGCGGCCACCTCTGGATGATTCACGACCTGGCGGAAGTGCGGTGATCCGATCTCCTCCTCGCCCTCGGCGACGAGGACGATGTTGATCGGCATCTTCTTCCCCGCTCCGCGGATCGCGTGGAGCGCCGCGAGGAGCGCGGCCTCGGGTCCCTTCTGGTTCACAGCGCCGCGGCCCATCAGCACCTTGCCGAAAC
>JALYLT010000408.1 GCA_030774095.1 Chloroflexota bacterium | reverse complement strand
GCCCGGGGGTGAGTGGATCGCTCATGACAGGCTCGGCGCGGGGGGCGCGTTCGCCGCAGCCTCGGCGTCCCCGGCGAGCGCCTCCTCGAGTGAGGCGACCGCGACATCGATCATCTCCGGCTCCGGCCGCCGCGTCGTGATCCCCTGCAGGAGCAACCCGGGCGCGACGAAGAGCCGCATGAGCGGGTTGGTCTCATGCGCCGCTCCGAAGCGCAGGACCTCATACGAGATCGACGCGACCGGCACGATCAGCGCGAGGCGGGCGAGGAGATCCACAAAGATGTTCGTCCGCGGCAGGAACGCGAACAACGCGATCGAGACGACGACGACGAAGAGCAGGAACGCCGTGCCGCAGCGCGGATGGGCGGTCGGGTACGGCTCGATCTTGGCGCGCACGAGCTCATCCCCATGCTCGAACGCGTGGATCGTCATGTGCTCCGCACCGTGGTACATGAACACTCGGCGGATGTCGGGCATGAACGAGATGGCGAAGAGATAGCCGAGGAACAGGACCATGCGGAGCAGTCCCTCGGCGATGTTGAGCACCAGCGATGATTCGATGAGCTGACGCGCCGCCTGGGTCGCGAAATACGGGATACCGACGAAGAACGCGAGCGCCGCGACGAGCGCGATAACGAAGACGAGAGCGTTGCTCCCGCTGCTCATCGACCCCTCGCCTTCTGCGAGCTGCATGTCCGCGGACTTCATGAGCATCCGCGTGCCGTACGACAGCGATTCCCAGAGGACGATGAGACCGCGAACGAAAGGCGCGCGGGCCAGACGCGAACGCAGCAGCAGCGAGCGCAGCGGCTCGCGATACCGGTAGATCTCGCCCGTCGGCAGACGGCACGCGAGGCCGATCGTTCGCCGGCCACGGATCATCACGCCCTCGATGACGGCCTGTCCGCCATACGCGGTGGGCGGGTTCACGTCTCGCGCGTCATTTCGGCCGAACGGGCGCGTCGCGGCACCTCGTGGCAGCCGCGGCAGCGAGCCTCGTACGCCTCTTTCGCGCCGATGACGATGATCGGCTCGTCCCAGAAGGCGGGGACACCGTCGACGATGCGCTGCGTGCGCGTGGCCGCCTCGCCGCAGACGACGCAGATCGCCTCGAGCTTGTCGACCTTCTCCGCGAGCGCGAGGAGCGTCGGCACCGGGCCGAACGGCTCGCCGCGGAAGTCGAGGTCGAGTCCCGCACAGATCACGCGACGCCCGCTCGCCACCAGCTTGCGCACCACGCCGACGATCGCGTGGTCGAAGAACTGGACCTCGTCGATACCGACGACCGTCGTGTCCGGCGATATGAGCTGCAGGATCTCCTCGCCCACGAGCACGGGCCGCGCCTCGAACGAGTCGCCGTCGTGCGAGCTCACGAGCTCGCTGTTGAAGCGAACGTCGATGGCCGGCTTGAAGACCTGCACTGCGCGGCGCGCGATGACGGCGCGCTTCACACGGCGGATGAGCTCCTCGCTCTTCCCGCTGAACATCGAGCCAACGATCACCTCGAGACCCGCGTGGGTAGAGGCGGGTGTCGGCGGCAGCTAACGGCCCGGAGCGGCCTCCGCCTTCGCGGTCGGCTGCTCCGCCTGCTTGGTCCCGTACCGCTTGTTGAAGCGATCGACGCGACCCTGGATGTCGAGGATGTGCTGCTTGCCGGTGAAGAACGGGTGGCACTTCGCGCAGACCTCGACGTGAAGCTCGGGCTTCGTCGAACCGGTCATGAACGTATTGCCACAGGCGCACTGCACCTTGGCCTGCATGTACTTGGGGTGGATCTTTTCCTTCACTCGGTCCTTCTCTCTATGCCGCTGGGATGACGTTGACCTTGCGCCGGTCGTCGCGCGCGGGGGTGTACTTCACTTCCCCTGCGACGAGCGCAAAGAGGGTGTGGTCCTTGCCGACGCCGACGTTCTGGCCGGCCAGGAGCCGCGTGCCGCGCTGGCGCACGAGGACGGTCCCCGCCTCGACCTGCGAGCCGGCGAACTCCTTCACGCCGAGCCGCTGCCCGGCGGAGTCGCGACCGTTGCGTGTGGAGCCTGCGCCTTTTTTGTGTGCCATTTCTCTTAAGCCTCGATCTTCGTGATACGGAGCGTCGTCTCCGACTGGCGGTGGCCGCGCGCGCGGCGCTGGCGGGTCTTGTTCTTGTAACGGAGGACCTGGATCTTCGCGCCCTTGCCG
>JALYLT010000407.1 GCA_030774095.1 Chloroflexota bacterium | reverse complement strand
ACACCGTCGGAAAGATCTCCTGAGACGGACGCGTTGCCGCTGATCTGGCCGCCGAGGATGCTGCTGAAGCTGACATAGCTGAAGTACACGCTGATGGTCTGGTTCGATGATGCCGCGAGCGCTGTGGTCGTGAGTGCGAGTGTGAGCACGAGACCGAGGACTGACGCGAGAAGTGATCTGCGCATTGCCTCTTCCCTCTTTGCGAGGAGCTGTCCGGCCCGGGACCGGTCCGCGTCTTTGCGCGGTGCCTCGCGAGTGACGGTCTACGGCCGCCCTCGCGCTCAATGCGTGCGCGCGCCCACCGGCGTCGGGTGAGCCGCGGCACATGGATTACGTGGTGTCGGACACGCAGCCTTCGCTCGCGCCGCGCGCAGCCTTCGCCAGCCGCTCGCGCGCTGAATCGAAACGTTCGATGGGAAGCAGCAGGCTGTCGGTGACGCGTTCGCGCACACCGCGCGTGATCTGTCCCCCGATCCGCCGCGCCCAGCGCCGACCCAGCCAACCCGCGTGCAGACGTAGCGCCTGCGCGAGCAGGAATCCGACAAGCAGCGTGGCGGCGAGCAGCAATACCGGCGTCGGTATCGCACCGAGGTACGGAATGTCGACGGATCCGACCGGCGCCTCGTGGATGAGGAACAGCGCGGCGAACCAGAGCCCGCAGAACAGGAGCACGGCCGTCACCGCGTAATTTCCCAGGCCGATCAGCGACCAGAGCGCGCTTGTCGGGACGCGGAACTCCGCGGCTTCCGTCGTGAGCGAGCTGTCGATCGTGTCTGCGAGCCGCTGCTCGAAGACCGCGGGGGTGCTCAGCGTCGCGAGCGCTCCGCGCACGGATCCGGGCACCGTTGGCAGCGTCGTCGCGATGAGCTCGCGCAGCGGCTCGACCGCCGGCGCGAGCGAGCCGCGCATCTGCCATCCGCGCAGGTAGCGCGCGGGATCGGCCGAGGCGCGCGCCCGCCCGGTGAGGCGATACACGAGGCTCGTGACATGACCGAAGGGTCCCGCGCCGCGCGGTCGGGCAGCGAGTCGCGTGGCCGCGACGGCCTGACGCTCCAGGCCGCGGATGTCGATGAGCGCGAGCACCCCTCGGGCGACGGCGTCGAGCGCGCGATCGCGGCGCGCCGGATCGATGAGCGGCTTCACCTCGCCGTCGGCGACACCCGCGCGCGTGGCAAGCTCGCGCACGGACTGCTGTGCCTCGGCGGCGACACGTGATGCGATCACGCGCTTAGCCTCGATGCCACTGTCGAGCCATCGGCGGAATTCCGCGACGCCGGCCGTCCCCTCGCGCGCGCGCGTGGTCACGATGCCGATGTCGGCGAGGCCCTCGCGTCGAAGCTGCGCGCGCATGTCGTCGCTGACCCGCGCGGCGTCCTCCGGGCTCAAGAGGTCGCTTCGATTGAGCACCACGAGCTGCTGGCGGAGGCGCGGCCCGAACGTGCGCAGATAACCGCCGTGCATTACCTCGTCCTTGTACTTCTCTGGGTCGACGACCCAGGCGACGGCGTCGACGCGCGGGAGCAGCGCATCGACGCGCGCGCGGTGCTCGGGTGCGATGGAGTCGAAGTCCGGGAGGTCGAGCACCGCCAGCTGGCCAAGGCTCTCCGCTCGATGCTCCCGCACCTGCGTCACACCGAGCCAGCTGAGCAGAGCTGAGAGATCGCGGCGCCTATCGGCGGGGACCCACGCGACGGCCTCGGACGTGGTGGGCCGCCGCGCGCTGGCCGAGCTCACCTGCTGTCCTGCGATCGCATTGAGCAGGGTCGACTTCCCGACGCCGGTCCCCCCGGCAAGCGCGAGCACGTATGCGTCGCTCGGGAATCCGAGCCGCGTACGCGCCGTTTCGCGCACGGTCGTTGCCGCGGTCGTGTCGAGGGCGAGGTCGGACGCGGCCGTGATCGCCTCGTCCAAGTGAGCGAGGCAGCTCGGCAGATCCATCAGCGCAGCTCCGTCGCGCTGGCGCGCAGCTCGGCGGCGAGCTCACGGAGCGTCGTCGGCGACGTGGCGAGCGCGTCGAATCGCGCGCGCTCCTGCTCGAAGAGCGACGTCAGCAGCGTGTCCAGTCGCGCACGCGCCTGCTCGATCATCTGCTCCATGGCGCGTTCGCCGAACAGCGCCTCGAGCAGCTTCTGATTCAGGAAGGCGGTGCCGGCGGCGATCCCGAACTCCGCTCCGGTCAAT
>JALYLT010000406.1 GCA_030774095.1 Chloroflexota bacterium | reverse complement strand
CCTGGGCGTCGTGCGCACCATCGTCGGCACCGCGCACCTCGAGGTCGTCGTCCGCGGACAGCCGGACCACGCCGGCGCCACGGCGATGGATCGCCGGCGCGATGCCCTCCTCGGAGCCTCCGCGATTTTGCTGGGCATCGCCGAGGTCGCACGCGAGATGGGCCCGCCCGCCGTGGCGACCGTCGGGACCATCGGCGTCGAGCCAGCGCAGGTGAACGTCGTTCCCGGCGTAGCGCGGTTCACCGTCGACGCACGTCATAGCGACAACGCGCAACGCGCCCTGCTGGTCGCGGAGATCACGAAGGTCTGCAAGGTCGCCGGGCGCGAACGGGAGCTCGCCGTCGACGTGCGCACGCTCCGCGATCGGCCCGCGGTCCAGCTCAACGAGCGAGCCACCGATGTCGCGCGTCGCGCCTGCGTCGCATGCGGCGTCGAGCCGCGCGACATGACGAGCGGCGCCGGGCACGACGCGCAGGTGTTCAGCGTCGCGGCGCACGCGGCGATGATCTTCGTCCCGAGCATCGGCGGACGCTCGCATTGCCCCGAGGAGGCCACGGCGGCCGAGGACGTCATCCTCGGGACGCGCGCGCTTGCGACCGCACTGCGGGAGCTCGCGTACACGTAGTGGCGATCCTGCTTCGCGGCGGCACGCTGCTCCCGATGAGCGACGGCGCACGCCCGATCACCGGGGACATCCTCGTAAGCGGTGCGCGCATCGCGCAGGTCGGAACGGATCTGCAGACGCCGCCCGGCACCGAGATCGTGGACTGCTCCGGCTGCTACCTGATGCCCGGCCTGGTGCAGACGCACGTGCACCTGGTGCAGACGATCTTCCGCGGTCTGGCCGAGGATCTGGGCCTGCTCGACTGGCTGCGTCGTTTCATCTGGCCGCTCGAGGCCGCGCACGACGAGGCATCCGTGCGCGCGTGCGTGCGACTCGGTCTCGGCGAGCTGCTCACTACCGGGACGACGACGATCCTCGACATGGGCACGACGCGCTGGGGGGACGTCGTGGCCGAAGAGCTCGTGCGTTCGGGCATCCGAGCGCGATTCGGCCAGGCGATGATGGATACAGGCGACCACGTGCCGGCTGATCTCGTCGAGAGCACGCGAGCGTCGCTCGATGCGAGCGCCGGGCTGGTGAAGCGTTGGACCAAGGCAGGCGCGGGACGCATCGGTTACGCGTACGCGCCGCGTTTTGCTCTCTCGTGCACGCGCGAGCTCCTCGAGGCCGTCGGGATGCTTGCGAAGATGAGCGAGCTCCTGGTGCACACGCACTCGAACGAGAGCGCCGAGGAGCGCTCGGCGGTCCAGGGCGCGACCGGGATGTCGCCGATCGGCTATCTGCAGCAGGTCGGGATCGCGACACCGCGGACGGTTATCGCGCACGGCGTTCACGTCGACGATGAGGAGCTCGCGATCCTCCGCGAGAGCGGAAGCGCGATCACGCACTGTCCCTCGTCCAATCTCAAGCTCGGCTCGGGCGTTGCGGACGTGGTCCGGCTGCGACAGGCGCGCGTCACCGTCGGCATCGGCACCGACGGCGCGGCGTGCAACAACGAGCTCGATGGCTTCGTGGAGGTGCGGCTCGCGACGCTTCTCGCGCGGACGCTGCGCGGACAGAGCGTGCTGACCGCCGGCGATGCCCTCGGCATGGCGACGCGCGAGGGAGCGCGGGCGCTGCACCTTGAAGAGGAGATCGGCACCCTGGCCGTCGGCCGCCGCGCCGACATTGTCGTGATCGACAGCGAGCGGCTCGCCGGGCCGGGTGGGGATCCCGTCGCGCGCATCGTGTTCGGCGGCGGATCGCGGGGCGTGCGCGACGTCCTGGTCGACGGCACGTTCATCGTCCGCGGCGGCGCGCCACTGCTCTTCGATCCCGTTGAGGTCCGCGCGAAGGCGGCCGAAGCGTTACCCGCCCTGCTGCAGCGCGCGCGGGTGGCCTAGATCGAGGCGGCGCTCTGTGCCGGGCCGGCCCCGTGCGTGATGGCCGTCGCGACGCGGCTCAGGAGCTGCGAGAAGTCGAACGGCTTGGGGAGCGTCGCGTGGATCCCTGGGAGCTCGGCGCGCATCGGCGCCACGGCCGACACCACGATCACCGGCGGATGGTCACCTGGCATCGCGCGCAGCTTCGCGTAGAACTCGTAGCCGTTCATGACCGGCATCATCAGGTCGAGCAGGA
>JALYLT010000405.1 GCA_030774095.1 Chloroflexota bacterium | reverse complement strand
ACGCGCCGAAGTCGAGCAGCTGCGCGCGGAGCGGAACAAAGGGAGCAAGGGCGGTCCGCCAAGCGAGGCGGTCAAGATCCGCATGCGCGAGGTGGGCGAGCGTATCAAGGCCATCGAGGCGGAGCTCGGCCCGCTCGAAGTGGAGCGCGACGAGCTCGTTCTGCACATCCCCAACACGGTCGACCCGGTCGCGCCCGTGGGCGCTGTGTATGAGGACAACAAGGTCGTCCGACAGGACGAGCCGCGCATGCTTCCTTTCCCGGCAAAGCCACACTGGGAGATCGGCGAGCAGCTCGGCATCCTGGACATCCTGCGCGGGGCCAAGGTGTCTGGCTCGCGCTTCTACCTGCTTCGCGGCGCAGGCGCGGCGCTCCAGCGCGCCCTCATCGCCTGGATGCTCGACCTCAAGATCGACGCCGGTTTCACCGAGATCTACCCGCCGTACCTGACGAAGCGGCAGACGCTCGTCGCGAGCTCGCATCTACCGCACTTCGCCGAGAACCAATATCACGACGAACAGGACGACCTGTGGCTCATCCCGACGGCCGAGCCGCAGCTGGTCGGCATACATGCCGATGAAATCCTCGACGGCCAGAAGTTTCCGCTGCACTACGTCGCGTACACCGCGTGCTTTCGACGCGAGCACATGAGCGCGGGCCGCGACGTGCGTGGCATCAAGCGCGGTCACCAGTTCGACAAGGTCGAGATGGTCGTGTATTGCCATCCGGAGGATTCGCCCAAGGAGCTGCAGGGTCTCGTCGACCGCGCCGTCGAGGTCCTCGAGCGGCTTGAGATCCCCGTCCGCGTCATCGAGCTGTGCACCGGGGAGCTGGCCTTCCAGGCGACGCGTGGCTTCGATGTGGAGGCATGGGCACCAGGCGTAGGCGAGTGGGTCGAGGTGTCGTCATGCAGCAATTGCGGCTCGTTCCAAGCGGAACGAGCGAGCATCCGCTATCGACGTGAGCCGGGCAGCAAGATCGAGCATCCGCACCTTTTGAACGGATCCGGTCTTGCGTTGCCGCGCCTCATGATCTCGATCATCGAGAACTATCAGCAGCAAGATGGATCGCTGGACATCCCCAAGGTCTTGCGTCCCTACATGCGCGGCCGCGAGTGCATCAAGCCGGGAGAGTTCCAGCTCTAACACCGCAGGTCCGGGGTCCTGGGCCCTCCGTACTCCTGCGAATTGAGGGTCGGCGACTCCCGCGTGGATGCCTTCCAGACGTCGCCAGGCGAGCAGATGCTTTAGGCATGATCAACGCAGCCAGCGCCGCGCCGCGCACCTACGCGCTCATTCATGTCAGAGCCCGCGCCGCTGCGCGCCGCCTGTGGGCGCGCGCTCCGCACTCCCAAGCCTTCTTCACCATCGCGGGTGTTCTGTACATGCTGTTCATGTACGTCGTCATCCAGCTCGTCTTCGAGACCGAGCTGGCGCGCACGGGCCGGCTCAACGGAGCGGCGAATCTGTCCAACCTGCTCGCTGACACGTGGGAGGTGCACCAGGTCAGCCTGGGAGTTGCGATCGGTTTCGCCATCCTCGCGTCGGTGTTTGCGTTCCGGATCACCGGCAAGGTCGTCCGCGCCCTCGAAGAGGTGCAGCGCATCCACGAGGCGCAGAACGAGTTCCTCTCGATCGTCAGTCACGAGTTCCGCACGCCTCTCACGGGCATCCAGGGCTTCAGCGAGTTGATCCGAGACGAGGATCTGACACCCGAGCTCATGCGCGAGTACGCAGCGGACATCAACAGCGACGCACGCCGGCTGAGCCGGATGATCGGCGACATGTTGGACGCCCAGCGCCTCGACGGAGGCCGGCTCCAGATCGTCCACGCGCCCGTTGACCTCAACCAGATCCTTCGTGACGTGGCGCGTCAGCAGTCGGCGGTCGCGAAACAGCACAGCATCGTCCTATCTCTCGACGACGGCGTCGCGCTCGTTGACGGAGACACCGACCGGCTCACGCAGATCGCCACCAACCTCATCGCGAACGCGATCAAGTACGCGACGCCGGGCAAGATCACCGTGTCGGCCGTGCTCGAAGATGGTCAGGCCCACCTCCGTGTGAGCGACCAGGGCCCCGGCATCCCGGCCGACTCGGTCGAGCGGATATTCGAGAGGTATTACCGCGTGCCGACGGCCGACGTTGGCCTCATCACCGGCACCGGTCTTGGGCTGCCCATCGTGC
>JALYLT010000404.1 GCA_030774095.1 Chloroflexota bacterium | reverse complement strand
CTGGGCGAGGATCGGCGTCTCGTCGTGCCGAGCGGAGACATCGAGTTCGTCCTTGCGCGCCCGAGCGACATCGCGACGTACGTCGAGCGTGGCGCCGCCGATCTCGGCATCGTCGGCAAGGACGTGCTCATGGAGTCGGCCGCGCGCGTGCTCGAGCTCGCCGACCTGCGCTTCGGCGCCTGCCGCTTCGTCGTGGCGGCCCCGCGCGATGCGCTCGAGCGTTCGCTCGACGAATACCGCCATCTCGGTAGTCTCGAGGTCGCCACGAAATACCCCCGCGTCGCCGAAGAGCATTTCCGCCGGCGCGGCATCCAGGTCGAGATCGTGAGGGTCGCCGGGTCGGCAGAGCTCGCGCCGCAGGTCGGCCTCGCCGACTGGATCGTCGACCTCGTCGCGACCGGGGCCACGCTCGCTGCGAATGACCTCGCCGTCGTCGAGGAGATCGCGACAAGCACCGCGCGGCTCATCGCGAATCCCTCCGCGTACCAGCTGCGCCGCAGCGAGATCGCCCCGCTTGCCCTGCGACTCGCGTCCTGGGCGGCGGCGCGATGAAGGCGAAGGCCGTCAGCTCGCTGGGCGCCGACATCGCTCGCGCGCGCCGCGGCGGCGCCTTCGCCCCGCGCGAGCGTGCCGCGGCAGCCGCGATCGTTCGGGCCGTGCGGCGCGACGGCGATGCCGGCGTGCTGAGGATCGTGCGCAAGTTCGACCGCGCGGACGCGAGGCCGCGTGATCTCGTGCTCGACGCGCGCGCGATCCGACGCTCCGCGCGTGCATGCCCCCGCGACACGCGACGCGCGCTCGATCTGGCATATGCGCGCATCCGCGACTTCCACGAGCGACAGCGCCCGCGCGAAACAGGCCGTCGCGATGGTCGCAGCGACGTGCGCCTCGTCCCGTCGCCGCTCGACCGCGTCGGCGCGCTCGTGCCGCGCGGCATCGCCGCGTATCCGTCGACGGCGCTCATGACCGGCGTGCCGTCGCAGATCGCGGGCGTGCGCGAGCTCATCGTCGCCTCGCCGATGCCGGGCGACGGCTCGGTGGATCCGGCGCTCGCATATGCGCTCGGGCTGGTCGACGCGACAACGCTCTATCGCGCGGGCGGTGCCGCGGCGGTCGCCGCGCTCGCGTACGGCACTGGTTCGATCGGCCGGGTCGACAAGATCGTCGGCCCTGGTAACGCGTACGCCACCGCGGCGAAGTGGCTGGTGTCGGCCGACGTCGGCATCGACGCGCTCCAGGGTCCCAGCGAGCTCATCGCCGTCGCGTCGGGCGACGCGGACCCGAGCGTGCTGGCGCTCGATCTCCTCGCCCAGGCCGAGCACGGCGCCGGCGCGTTCGCCGCGCTCGTGAGCGACGACGCGGATCTGCTGGGGGCGATCCACTCGGCGCTCGCGGCTCGGCGTAAGGCGCGCGTCTTCGCGTATCGCGCGAAGGATCTCCTCGCCGCGGTCCGCGCAGCGGATGAGGCCGCGCCCGAGCACGTGCTGCTCGCGGGCCGCGGCGCTGCCGCCCTGTCGGCCCACGTTCGCCACGCCGGTGCGGTCTTCGTCGGCATGCGCTCGGCCGTCGCGTTCGGGGACTACGTCGCTGGAACGAATCACTCGCTGCCGACCGGTGGCACGGCACGCTGGGCCTCGGCGCTTCGCGTCGACGACTTCGTGCGCTGGACCAGCCGCGTCTCGATGCGCGGCGATCTGCGCGACCTCGCGCGAGCCGGCGCGGTGATCGCCGGGCACGAAGGCATGCGTTATCACGGGGCATCGATGGAGGCGCGGGCGTGACGGGGGAGGTGCGCTGATGCCCGCCGCACGAGGCGCGCGACGCGCGCGCCGAACGAAGGAGACGGACGTCCAGGTCCGCTTCAGGCTCGACGGCTCCGGCAAAGTGAGCGTGCGCACGGGCCTGCCGTTCTTCGATCACATGCTCGAGCTGTTCGCGGTGCACGGTCTCTTCGACCTCACGCTCAAGGCGAGCGGCGATATCGAGGTCGACCAGCACCACACCGTCGAGGACATCGGCCTTGTGCTCGGCGCTGCGATCGACGACGCCCTCGGCGATCGTAAGGGCCTGGTCCGCTACGCATCGCTCGAGGTGCCGATGGACGAATGCCTCGTGAGCGTCGCGCTCGACCTCGGAGGTCGACCGTACTTCGCGCACGACCTCAAGCCGAAGACGCGCATCGTCGGCT
>JALYLT010000403.1 GCA_030774095.1 Chloroflexota bacterium | reverse complement strand
GAGCTGACGGGGAAGTAGCGGGGACGCGGCTCCGTTACTTGCGCGCGGTGCGCGTCCGTGGCTTCGGTTTCTTCTCGCGCGCCGGCTTGCTCGCCGCTTCGGCGGCCGGATCGAGCATGAACGCGGCTTCCGGTTCACCTGCAAGCAGCGGCCGCAACTCGCGCAGCACCTGGGGGCCGACGCGCTTGGCGCGCCGCCAGAGAAGATCGGGGCTGTCGGGCTTCGCGGCGAGCTCGTCCCACTGCACGCCGGTGTGCTTTTCGCGGAGCGAGGCGCTGAGGTCGCGCGCCGCGGCGCGCATCGCGCCGAGACCTTCCTCGAGGCGCGCCACATCCTTGGGATCGTCGAGGACCTGCTTTTTCGGAAGGCGCGTCAGGAGGTAGACGAGCTGCGCCTGCTCTAGGAGGGTGAGGAGCGCCTTCTTGTCGCGGGCGGAGACTGCCATGTCGCGAGAAAGACTACGGCTCTTCCCAAGGGACGAGGCCGACCTTGCGCGCGATCGCGATCGCCGGGTCGTTGGGGTCGGCGTACATGCTGGTGATGGCCACGCCGTTGACATCGTTGCTGTTGAGCGAGGTGATCTCGAAGACCGCGTAGCCGAGCACGTCGACGTACTGCGTCGCGCCGCCGCTGACGACGGCGGACTCGAGCGTGACCTTGAGCAGGTGCGTTACGCGCTTGTTCGTCACGTCATCGAGACCGGTGGCGCGCACCCAGCCCGTGTAGGTCTCGTCGGAGAGTGCGGCGGTCGTTTGTACGTTGAAGGTGTGGTCCTCACCGGGGTCGACGTTGGGGACGCTGGTGGTGGCGAAGCTGCCGTCGATGCCGCAGAGGAGCGGCAGGGCGAACGGGTTGCTGGAGGTGGGGCACTGCGCCCACGAGAGCGTGATGAGGTTGCCCCCCGTCCACTTCGTCGACCCGCTGTTCGCGGTGGTCACGCGGATGACGTAGTTGGCCTGGACTCCAGGTGCGGCGATGGACGCGAACGCGTCCGACGATGCGAGGCTGTAGTCCCGCGTCTGGCCGTCGACGTTGACGTTCACGAGCGTTTCGTGGACGCGGCTCGTATACGGGGCGCTGGAGGTCCCGCGGATCCAGGCCTGGAAGATGCCGCGGTCGCAGCCCGAGGTCGTGATGCCCGTCCAGTTCTGGGTGTAGGTGGTCGAGTTGATCGGCGTCGGGTTGGAGCTGAACGTGCCGAACGTCGAGCAGCCGTTGAGGAACGGGTTCGTCAACACGGTGCCGCCACCGTCATCCGTCATCGGCGGCCTCCCGTCGTGCGACTGCCCATCGTCCGGGACAAGCGTCGTCATGACCTGCGCCCAGCTGGTCGCGAACTGCGGCGACATCGTGTACTGGATCGTCGAGCTGCGCGTGCCGTTGGCCGGCAGCGTGAGCGTGCCGCTCGTGATGTTGAAGTCCGGCACGGTCTTCACCGTGCCGTCGTACATCTGGAGCAGCAGCTTGTCGCCGACCTTGAAGCGGGTCGTGTAGTCGTCGACGAACTGTCCCGAGCTCGCACCGTTGATCACGGCGAGCTGCGCGCAGGGCAGGAATGTCCCCGCCTGAACGACGCAGATGTCGGGCCCTGGGTAGCCCGCCTCGAGGACCCATGCGGCTTCGTAGTCCTTGAGGATGTTGATGGTCGCCGTCGCCGGCACCGAGTTGTACGCGTCGTGGATGAGGTTGCCGCCCCAGTCGGTGGTGGTGAAGTCACGGATGTCGAGCGCGATGTATCCACGGAACGAGGCATCGTTGGTCGCCTTCGCGGCCTGACCGAAGATGACGAACTCACGCCCCGGATCCGCTTCGGTGGCGGGCGTGCACAGAGCCGCATTCGCGACCGTGCACTGGTAATCGCGGCCCGCATTACCCGCACAGCCACTGCACGGGCCCGCCATGAGGTGGTCGATGAACTGGTTCGTATTGCCGTTCCCCGGTCCGGGTGGGTTGGCATAGCGGTTGACGACGGTCGGGAGCATGCCGCTCTTGCTCTTCGCGTAGGCGCTCGTGGTCATCGTGATCGTGTTGAGTGCGGGACTCACGATCTTGATCAGGAACGTCGGCACGGCGACGGTGATCGCGACGCGGCACCCTCGACCATTCGTCTGGACCGGCAGGATGCCGCTGATGAGGTTGTGGTCGTCCACGGTGGGGTCGTACACCTCGCTGCCAAGCGCGGCGTAGGGAGTGTCGAT
>JALYLT010000402.1 GCA_030774095.1 Chloroflexota bacterium | reverse complement strand
CGGCACCGGTCGCAGCGACCAGCTCGAGGCCGCCGGTGGGGACGGTGGCGTACAGCAGCGCGGCGTCCCCGGGCACGATCTCGAGCGCGCCTTCCGCGAGGAGACGCAGCACATCGGGTGTCGGCCCAGCTGCCAGAGCGAGGGCGACCTCGGCGAGCGCACCGAGTCGCCGCCCATGTGTATCGAATCGACCCCGCAGAAGGCGCATCGCACCGAAACCGGCGCCGACTCCCATCAGCGTCAGCGCGCCGAGGCCATTGCCGCCGACACGGATCACCGGCTCTCCGACCGCGTGGTCCGTGCCTGCCCAGAGCGCGAAGTTCGCGGCCACCGCGAGGATCGCGGCGACCACTCCGAGCTCGGGTCCGAAGAGCGCGCCGGCGACGCCGACGGGGATGATCGACAGGATCGCGGCGCTCGCGCCGAACACCGGCTCGGCGATGAGGAACGCAGCGGCGTACGCGACGAGCAGGATCGCGACGGTCGTGATCGCCCGTCTGCGCCGTGCGAGAACGCCGAACGCACCGCGTGAAACGCCCCGTGCGGTGACCACGATGCGCGCGCTCGTCCGCTCGGCAGGCACATCTCGCGGTGGTCTCGCGACGCGACGGATCTCAGCGAGAAGCGTCGCGAGCGGCGTGTCCTTGGGAACGAACGCGTTCACACCGTTCGCGAGCGCAAGGTCGCGGATGCCCTCGTCGAGGGTGAACATGACCACGGCGGTCTCAGACGATTCGGCCCGAAGACGAGCCACGACATCGAGTCCTTTCAGACCCGGCATCCGGTGATCGAGGACCACGACGTCCGGATCGAGTTCGCGGATAACGCTCAGAGCCTCGTTGCCATCGGTCGCGACAGCGACGGTGATGAGGTCGTCGCTGGTCGCGATCGCGCTGCGCAACCCTTCGCGGACCATCGGGTTGTCGTCGGCGATGACGAGGCGGATCTGCTGCCTGGCCGCGGCCGTGTCCGCGGGAACCTCACGCGCGCGCTGCTGACGCGCTGCCGCGCGGTCGACGTCCTCGCGGCGCGCGAAGCCCAGCTCGACGAGGATCGCGCCGATGGGAACACGGCGGCCCTGACGCAGACGCTGTTCGGCGAGCGCCCGCTCGAGCTGCGCCGGCTGGATCACGCCCGCATCGACGAGGAACAGCCCGAGACCGGGATCGGGCGTGGGCTGCTCCAGAACGAGCCGCAGCATCCGCACGAGATCGAGCGGTCCGAACGGCTTCACGATGTAAGCGGTCGCCCCGACCGCGCTCGCGAATGCGCGGCTTTCAGGATCATCTCGCGCCGTCAGCATCACGACGCGAACATCCCGCGTCGCACCGGAGCTTCGAAGCTCCCGGCAGACGACGAAGCCGTCACGCGCGTCTCCCTCGAAGATGACGTCAAGGAGGACGATCTGCGGAAGCTCGCGGCGCGCGACGCTGAGCGTTTCGTCCGGCGTCGCCGCTTCGAGCACGCGCCAGCCCTGCGCCATGAGCGTGACTCGCACCAGCGCGCGGACCGCCCGGTCGTCGTCCGCGATGAGCACGCTGGGGATGCGCTCGTCCGGGCTCTTTGTCTGGTCGCTCATGACCGTTAACTGTTGGTCTTCCGGCAACCGCCGGTCAAGCATGACTTTAGCGACACTCCGAACGGATGCCGCCGGACCCCGTTAGAGCGAATGGCAGTCTTCGACTCACTGCGCCCGACGGAGCCGTGGATCCAGCACGTCGCGAAGGCCGTCGCCGAGGACGTTGAACGCGCCGACCGCGAACAGGATCGCCAAGCCTGGGAAGAGCGAGAGCCACGGCTGCGTGCTGATGAAGTTCCGGCCCTCGCTGATCATCACCCCCCATTCCGGGGTGGGTGGTTGCGCCCCAAATCCGATGAAGCTCAGGCCCGCAGCGGCGATGATCGCCGCGCCCATGTCGAAGCTCGCCTGGATCAGCAGTGGTGCGATGGCGTTGGGCAGCAGATGGCGCGCGAGGATGCGCGCGGGTGAAACGCCGATGCTGCGAGCCGCCTCGACGTACTCGCGCCGTCGCAGCGAGAGCAGCTGCCCGCGGGCAAGACGCGCGTACACCGCCCACGTGACGGCGGCGATCGCGATGATGGCGTTCGTGAGGCTTGGACCGAGCGCGCCGGCGATGGCCATCGCGAGGATCAGCGGTGGGAACGCGAGAAAGACCTCGGTCAAACGCATGAGCGCCTCGTCCGCGAGACCGC
>JALYLT010000401.1 GCA_030774095.1 Chloroflexota bacterium | reverse complement strand
TAGACCCCGGGGCCGAAGAGGAACGGCTCGGTGTCGAGGAGCTCGCGCATCCGCGTGCTCGGGTCGATCCAGCGCGACGCAGGGATCACGTAACCCTCCGGTAACAGTGCGGAGGGCACGAGCCCCGGCTTATCGGGCCTGCGGTCCGAGGTTCGGACCGGTGTCTCAGTTGTCATGGTCGATGTCACACCGGTCGGGGCAACCGCACGCCATCTGCTTCTTGAGCAGCTCGGCGCGTTCGCGTTCGACGGCGATGCGCTCGTCCAGTTGGGTCATCTGTGACTGCTGTTGCTGAAGCATGTGTGCCTCCTATCGCTGGAGCATGGGTGAGATGAGGGGGCATCTTTCATGCCCGACGGGCCATCAGTCCAATTGCTAGTTCTGATGCGGGCTATAAACTTGGCTGATATGCCGGAGTCGATGCTTCTCACCCATCTCGAGTCCTTCATCGAAGTGGCACGCACCGGGAACGTCAGCCGCGCAGCGCAGGCGCTCTTTCTCACACAGCCCGCACTGACCGCGCGGCTCAAGTCGCTGGAGACCGACCTGGGAATCGAGCTCTTCGTGCGCAGCGCTCGCGGGATGAAGCTCACCGACGCGGGGCGCGTATTCCTGCCATACGCGCAGCGCACGCTCGGCTTGGTGACCGAGGGCCGGCAGGTGATCGCCGACCTTCGCGAGGGCGCGACCGGCGACCTCGTCATCGGCGCGGCACCAGCCGTCAGCACGTACCTGTTGCCGACGATCCTCAAGGCGTTCCGCGTGACCTATCCGAACGTGCGGCTCGGTGTGAGGACCGGCCACACCGAGGAAGTGCTCGAGATGGTGTTACGCCAGGAGGTGAACATCGGCCTGGGGCGGCCCGTTCGCCATCCCGAGGTGGAGCTCATACCCGTCTTCGAGGACGAGCTGCTGCTCGTCGTGAGCCGCCGTCATCCATTCGCGACGCGCACAAGGGTGCGCATGGACGAGCTTGCGACGGAGAGGCTGATCCTCTTCGATCGGGCGTCGAGCTACCACGAGCTGACCAGCGCGCTGTTCCGCGAGGCCGGCGTGGTGCCCGCGAGCGTGATGGAGCTCGACAACGTCGAGGCAGCGAAGAAGATGGTGCAGCAGGGACTCGGCGTCGCACTTCTTCCGCGCATGGCGCTCGGCGCCGAGCTGCGCTCACGCGCGCTGCGACCGGTGCGGCTGATCGGCGCGCAGCCCGTTCGGCGTCCGATCGTCGCCCTCCGTCGGAGGGATGCCGGCGCGCCGATCGGGCCCGTGGCCGGATTCCTGGCGACGCTGCGCGGGGCGAAGCTCTAGGCCGGGAGGTTCGCGCGCTCGCGGCGCGCGAGGGCGCCGCCGATCGATTCGGGTGATCGCTCGACCGCGGTGCTGAATTCGCGGCGCGCCTCCTCGATGTCCCCCACCTCACGCAGCGCCACGCCGGCCAGGTAGCCCAGGAACGCGGAGTCGCTTTGCGTCGGCGTCGCTCGCCGCATCGCCTCGAGCTTCGCGAGCATCCCGGCGCGATCGCCGCGCTGCGCGTCCGCGATCGCCGCGACCACCGCCGTCATCGCGGCGACCGTCGCGTTGGGAGACTGCTCGACTTCCCCTGCGAGCGTGCCGGCGAGGAGGGCGCCATGTTCGCGGTCGCCACCGTTCGCTGCCAGCTCGCTCCACGCGAGTGCGAGCTGCGCCAGCGGCTCGTTCGGCACGAGCGCCGCGACGCGGCGCGCGTCGCCGCCGCGATTGAGCGCCGCGTACGCCGCCACCAGCCGAGGCGCGACACGCGTGGCGCCAAGCCGCTTCATCGCCGATTCCCAGAGCGACGCGGCCGAGAGTGGATCACCCGCTGCGTAGAGGACGTCGGCCGCGACCTCCTGCACCATCGGGAAGGTGTGAAATCGCGCCAGCAGCGGCGCCATGATGTCGCGCGCGCGTCGTACGTCATCGGCGTCGAGCGCCTCCTCCACCGCGAGGAGAGTTGCGCTGAAGCGACGGAGGCGCTGTTGAAAAGCGACCGACCCTGCGACGAATGCGACGAGGGCGGCCAGCGCCAGCACAGCCGCGGTCGCGAGGGCGCCCAGGGCCGCGGCAGCGAAAGCGAGGACCGCGGCGGCGACACCGACCAGCCAGAGGGCGGTGATGAGCGGGTGGCCGCCCGGCGTGACGGCTTTCAGCTGTCCGCCAGTAGCGCGCCGGCGATGACGACGCGCTGGATCTCACT
>JALYLT010000400.1 GCA_030774095.1 Chloroflexota bacterium | reverse complement strand
CACACCTGGCAGTACGCGCTGGGCGGCCGCGCGTGCATGTTGGGCCCACGCTGGATCTCTGAGGGGATGGCGGAGTCGCTCGCCTACCGATCGCTCGTCGACGCGGGCCTCATCCCCGCGGCGAACATGGACGTGTTCACCAAGCGTCAGCTGCGGAACGCACAGTACGTGACCCTGCGCTCGCTGGAGAGCGTGTGGCCGGCGGACGCGAATCCGTTCGCGGTCGCCTATCTCGCGGTCGATCGGATGCTCGCGGCGAACGGCCCGCTCGCGCTGCGCACGTTCTGCACGCGCGTGGGGCGCGGCGAGGCGTGGCAGTCAGCATTCACGGGAGCATTCGGTCAGAGCCCCGACGCGTTCTATGCGAGCTTCGAGGACTTCCGCGCCGCGTACGTGCGCTAGGAGCTCGCGGATCGCCGCTACGTTTTCTCGCGCACCCGCCGGAACCGACGGTGCGTTTTGTGATAGCCGCCGCCCTTTTTGGGGATGATGCTGATCGACCCGTCGATCTCAAGGATCGCGGCGGCGACCTCGTCGAGGTCGGAGATGCCGTGCTCGCGGGCAGCCATCTCGACGTCCCCGATATCGACATGCTCGTGTTTGAGGTTCTCCATGATCGGCTTCCCGTCCTGGAGCAGGAGCGTCGGCTCCTCGACGACAAGGCGGCCGAGGATCGGGATCCTCCGGCCGAAGCGGCCGAGCAGGAGATTCCCGCCAACGAGGGTCGCTGCCGACACGAGGCCCCCCACGAGCGACACGTCTCCGCCGTTCATCGCGTTCTGCACGGCGTTGGCGATGATGAGGATCACGACGAGATCCGCCGGGCTCATCGTCCCAAGCTCGCGCTTCCCGCCGAGTCGAAGCAGACCGAGCACCGTGACGTACACGACAAGCGTCCGCAGGACGATCTCCCAGATCGGGATGCTCAGGTCGAACATGCGGCGCATGCTAGCGATGCGACCCTGTCGCTCGCTAAGGACGTCCGCCGCGAGCGGACGACTAGCCCGCGAGCTTAGATAGGAACAGCGTCTCCGCGAGACAGACGCGCTCGAACTCGGCGAGGTGGAGCCCCTCATCGGGTCCGTGCGGACCGGACTGCGGGTCGTCCACGCCGGTGACGAGGATCTCCGCCTTCGGGAACAGCTCAGCGAAGTCGAACAGGAACGGGATGCTCCCGCCCGAGCCGACATCGACCGCGCTCGCCCCCCACGCTTCGGAGAGCGCCGCGTGCATCGCGCGGTACGCCGGACCGCCGGTCTTCGTCGCGAACGGCTCGCCCATTGCATGGCGCTCGATGTGCAGCTCCGCGCCCCAGGGCACGTTCTTCTCGAGATGCTTCACCAGCGCGTCGAGCGCCTTCGTCGCGTCCTGACCGGGCGGGATGCGCATGCTGACCTTCGCGCGCGCAACAGGCACGAGCTGGTTCACCGCGTCGTGGACCCTCGGCGCATCCAGCGCCAGCACGGAGATCGCCGGCATCGTCCACATGCGGTCGGTGAGCCCCCCGTCGCCGATCAGCTTCACGCTCGTCCGCGCGCCGGCCTGCTCGCGAAGCTCGGGCTCGGTGAGGTCGAGGGCCGGCGCCTTCCCGCGGACCAGACCTTCGACCGCGACGTTCCCCTTGTCGTCGTGCAGCGTGGCGAGAAGGCGGGCGAGCGTCGTGAGCGCGTCAGGAAATGGCCCGCCAAAGCCGCCGCTGTGCACGGCCTTGTCAAGGACGCGCACCTCGACGACGCAGGCGACGACACCGCGCAGCGTCGTCGTGATCGCGGGCGCGCCGATGCGCCAGTTGCCACCGTCGGCGACGACGACCGCATCGCAGCGGAGCCGATCGCCTTCGCCTACGAGATAGCCGCGCAGCCGCTCCGACCCGGCCTCCTCCTCACCTTCGATGAAGACCGCGACGCCGACCGGAGGCTTGCCGTCGTACGCGCGCAGCGCCGCGATGTGTGCGAGCACGCCAGCTTTGTCGTCGGCGGCGCCGCGACCGTAGAGGCGACCGTCGCGCTCCGTCGGAGCGAACGGTGGCGTCTTCCATTCCGAATCGGGACCCGGTGGCTGGACGTCGTGATGCGCATAGAGGAGGACCGTCGGTTTCCCAACCGGGGCCTCGAAGTACCCGACGACCGCGGGATGTCCGCCCGCGGCGCGGAGGATGCGCGTATCGGCGCCGACCGCGCGCAGCAGCTCGGCGACGAGCTCGGCGGACCTCACGAGTGGTGCGGGATC
>JALYLT010000399.1 GCA_030774095.1 Chloroflexota bacterium | reverse complement strand
TGCGCGCGTGCTCGGCCTGAGCGGAAGGCGCATTCCAGAGCGCGAGAACCGCGTCGCCGATGAAGCGGTCGACCGTCGCGCCGTCGCCGCGGAGCGCCTCGACCGCGGCACCGTGGTACTTGAGCAACAGACGCATGACGTCCTCGGGCTCGAGCGACTCCGCGAGCGTCGAGTACCCGCGCACGTCCGCGTGCAGGACGCTGACGATCTGGCGCCGGCCACCGAGATCGAGGAATGACGGGCGCGCGTCGATGATCGAGGCGAGGTCCGCGCCGACATAGCGGTTCAGCGCGTCCCGGAGGTGCCGCTCCTTGCCGGCGTGCTGCTCCGCCTCGCGCGTCGCGGTGACCGCCTCGCTCCGATCGTCAGCGGCGAAGATGATGCCGACGAACTTCCCGTCGGCGTCGAGCAACGGTCCAGCGTTCGCGCGCAGGGTCGCGCGACGACCGCCCGGAAGCGTCGCTTCGACCACCTGCGGTTCGCGCGCGGTGCCGGTGCGGGAGACGCGGAGGAGCAGCGGGACGAGACGGTCCGCGAGCGAGGGTCCGAAGACCTCGGTGTAGGGGCGCCCCGTGGTGTCGGCCAGGCTCGTGTTGAGCAGTGCCTCCGCCGGCGCGTTCATGTCGACGATGTGTCCTTCGTCGTCCATCGCGACGATGGCCGATGGGCTGAAGCGCGACCAATCCAGAACGGCACGGGCAGCGTCCGTCACGCCCCTCCTCACCCCGGATCCCCGGGCGCCGCTAACTCTGTGACCTGTTCCCGTGGTGACACGCTGAGAGGGCCGCGGGGCTCGCGTACTATCCTTCGTACGCGTATGGCGGGGAATACGGGGAGCCTTCGTCCGGTGCCGGCGGTCGACAAGACCGCGCGCGTCCTGCGCGCGCTCGCCGATGGCGGGCGGCCACAGGGCATCTCCGAGCTCGCACGGACGCTGGGCGTCTCCAAGGGCACCCTGCGGGACATCCTCCTCACCCTGGACGCGCACGGCTTTGTCGTCCGCGACCCGGACACGCGCTTCCGGCTCGGTCCGGAGCTGCGCGCGCTCGCGGATGCGAGCTCTCCCGATCTGCGCGCGCTCGCGCAGCCGCACCTGGTCAGCCTGATGGAGACGTTCGGCGAGACCGCGGTCCTCGGCGTGATCCACGACGGGAAGCTTGAGATCGCCGCGCGCGCCGAGCCGACGACCGGTTTGCACATGAGCGCGCCGCTCGGTCGCCGGCTGCCGCTCGACGCGGGCGCGCACGGCAGGGTGCTGTTGCACGGCGAGGCGATCGGCTACGACGACCAGGAGCTCTTCCGCGGCGTGCGGGCGGTCGCCGCGGCCGTGACGGACGCGCGCGGCCGGCGCGTGGCCGCCGTCATGGTGGTCGGATTCAGGGAGCGCATCGACCTCCGAACGCTGCGCAGGATCGGCGAGCGCTGCGCGAGCGCGGCCGCGGCGATGTCGCGGCGCATCGGCGCGCCCGGGCGCGATGAGGCGGTGAGCGCATGACGAAGTCGCTCATCACGCTGCGCGTCAACGGCGAGCCGCACACCGTCGCCGCCGAGCCGCACCACACGCTCCTCGAGGTGCTGCGCGAGGAGCTCGGACTCACGGGCACGAAGCACGGATGCGAGCTCGGCGAATGCGGCGCGTGCACGGTCCTCGTCGACGGCCGGCAGGTGCTCTCCTGCCTCGTGCTGCCACAGCAGATCGGGATGGCCGAGGTGACCACGGTCGAAGGACTCGCCAACGGACCCCAGCTGCATCCGCTGCAGACTGCGTTCGCTGAAGAGGGCGCCGCGCAGTGCGGCTACTGCACGCCCGGGATGCTCCTCTCCGCGAAAGCGCTCCTCGATGCGCATCCGCATCCGACCCGCGAGCAGATGGCGGACGCGATCAGCGGCAATCTCTGCCGCTGCACCGGCTACACCTCGATCTACAAGGCGATCGAGAAGGCGAGCCGAGCCACATGAGTGAGTTATCCGTCCTTGGGCGGCGCCTTCCGAAGGTGAATGCCTGGGCGCACCTGACCGGGACGGCCCTCTACGCGGACGACATCCGTCTGCCGCGCATGCTCTACGGACGCCTCTTGCGCTCCACCCAGCCCCACGCGCGCATCAAACGCCTCGACGTGTCGCGGGCGCTCGCGCATCCGGGTGTCGTCGCCGTCATCACCGGCGCGGACATGCCCGAGAAGATGGGGATCATGCCGTCGACGCAGGACGAGACCGCGCTGGCCGTCGAC
>JALYLT010000398.1 GCA_030774095.1 Chloroflexota bacterium | reverse complement strand
GTGCCCCGGCGACGCGCGGGCGGCGAACGCGGTGTGCCGTCTCCAGCCGAGCCATGCTCCCGCTCCTCATCCCGAGGCTCGGCCCCCCACCTCGTGTCGCGGAACCCTAGTCAGCCACGCCGGCCGAGTCAATTTCGCGATGATGACGGATGGTGTTCACCGGGCATTCCAACCGGATAACGACAGCTGTGTGACCGTGGATGCAGTTGAGGGCGGTCCTGCGTTAGGTGTCGCATGGATCTGACGGCGTATCGCGCGATCGAGGGGAATCGCTGGCGCTCCCGACTCCTCGCCGGCATCAACGCGGCTCTGCTCGCGGTCCTTTTCGGCTCCGCGGTGTGGATCCTCGGGCCTGACGCTGTTCGACCGGTGTCCTCGCTCCTCATCGTGATCGGGTCGGCCATGTTCGGCGGCCGGGACGTCGTTCTCCAGCTGCTCGGCGCCCGCCAGCTGATCCCGACCGAAGAGAAGCGCTTCTTTCGGAGGCTGGAGGTGATCTCCGTCGGTGTTGGGCGTCGCATCTTGCCCGCGGTGCATCTCGTGATGGCTCCGTACCCGAACGCCCTCGCGATCGAACGCGTCGGGCAGGCCGGGACCCTCGTGGTGACGAACCGATTACTCGACCTCGACGAGATCGAGCTGGATGCCGTCCTCGCTCACGAGATGTTCCATCTCGCCTCGGCGTTCGTCGGGCTGCGATCGGTGATGGCCCTGTTCCGCGGTCTGGTCATGTCGCTCATCACGACGCGAGTCCTGTGGCATCGGATCGCGATCCTGTCGGTCCTGATCCTTGCCCTGCTTGCTCTAGGCCCGTCCCCGCTCGTGTTCCTCATGCTCGTCGCGGTCTACCTGATCGCCGAAGCGCGGATCGCTCGACAGCGTGAGTACCTTGCGGACGCGAACGCCGTGCTCGTGACGCGTCACCCCGAGGGACTCATCCGCGCACTCCGCCGCATGAGCGCGGTGGATACTTTTGCCGACGCCACCCAATCCCGAGCGCGAACGCTCACCGACGATGGCGAGCGCCTCGCCGCATCGCTCTGGATCGTCCGGCCCCACAACCTCGCGGCCACTTGGGTCACGCGACTGCTGGATGCGCATCCCTCGGCCGAGGACCGCATCCGGCGGATCGAACGCATGTCATAGGGGCGGCAGCGTCACGACGATCCGCGTTCCGCCATCTTCAGGAAACTCGGCCTCGATGCTTCCCCCGTGAAGCTCGACGATCTGGCGGCTCACGTACAGTCCCAGCCCGAGTCCGGCTCGTTGATCGCTCGGCCGGGACTGATAGAAGCGCTCGAAGATATGCGATCGCTCCTCCGGCGCGATGCCGATCCCATGGTCGCGGACAGCGAGCCGCACCGGGCCGCGCTTGGAGGATGAGAGCTCGACGTAGATGCGCGCTCCGTCAGGACTGAACTTGATCGCGTTGTCGAGGAGATTGCTCACGACCTGAAGGAACCGCAGTGCGTCGATCCTGGCTCTGAGCCGGGCGGGCGCGGAGAGGACGATCTTGTGCCGCGACGTCGTCGCCTGCGCATCTCGGACGGCCTTTGCGACAACGTCGACGACGTCCGCCTGTCTGGTGTCCAGAACCATTCGCCCCGCGCGCAGGCGGACGGTCTCGAGCAGCTCGGTCACCAGGCGTCCCAGCCTCTGCGACTGTGACTCGATCGTCAGCAGGGAAGCGCGAAGCTTTTCGTTATCCACTGCGGCGCCGCGGTCGGCTTGTCGTCGCAACAGCTGCACCGCGAGGCGCAGGCTGGTTATGGGCGTCTTCAGCTCGTGCGCGGCGACGGCGATGAACTCGTCTCGTTCGGCGATCTTCCGCGCCTCGGCGCGCCGCAGCTCGGCCTCGGCGGCCGCGAGCGCGAGTGTCATCACCGCGGCGACGCCCATGAAGGCTTGCAGCAGGAGCAGCGCCTCGTTGGGCGGAGCGCTTGCGAACGGGCCGAGACCGCGCAGGGTGCTCCAGATCGCCGCTCCGGAGAGGATGAAGAGCGCGACCGCAGCGACGGGTGGCCCGAACCGGAAGGCCACCCAGACGAGGACGGGGAACGCGAGGAACGTCGTCGGATAGCTCTTGCCGGCGAACGGCGGCACGCCGCCGAAGACGAGCAACAGTGTGAACGCGAGCGCCAGCGCCAACGTCGCGAGCTCGACCGTGCGTCCGCGATCGTCGACGGCCAGACGTGGATCGTTGCCCCAGAGGATGTTGCCCCAGAGGATGAGGAGCGGTGCCACGA
>JALYLT010000397.1 GCA_030774095.1 Chloroflexota bacterium | reverse complement strand
GGCCTAGCCAGCCGCGAGCGAGAGGAGCGCCGCGCCCGCCTAGGTCGGGCCGCGGGGAAGACGCACGCGAGGACGAGCGGACGTTTAGAAGCGGTCGGCCTCTTCCGCATAGAGGGTCGGATCCAACTCTTTGGCCTTAGGAGTTCGTTGGGCGAGTGCGACGACGGTCACTCCGAAGAGGACGACGAGCCCGAGGAAGGTGATCGCCTGCGTACGTCCGCTGGTGACGAACGCGAGGACGCCGAGGACGATGGTGACGCCGTAGATCAGCAGCACAGCCTGCGCGTGCGAAAGACCCACATCGAGCAGCCGGTGATGGAAGTGCCCCCGATCCGGCGCGAACGGCGGTTGGCCCTGCGCCATCCGCCGCACGATCACATAGAAGGTGTCGATGATCGGAACACCGAGCACGAGCAGCGCTGCGGCCACCTTCGCCGTACCGAAGATCGACAGCACCGCGAGCATCGTTCCGACGAAGGTCACGCCCGTAGTTCCGAGGAAGAGCCGAGCCGGATGGAAGTTGAATAAGAGGAATCCACCCGTCGCGCCCGCGAGCGCGAATGCCATCCACGCGACGAACGGCTCGTTCACCTGAGGAAGCAGCGCGAGCGCACCCAGCGTCAACGCGGCGATCGCCGCGACGCCGGCCGCGAGCCCATCCAACCCGTCAATGAAGTTGAGCGCGACGTTCATCCCGACGATCCAGAAGACCGTGAACGCGATCGCCACGATGCCGGCAATCTCGATGAGCCCATCACCGAACGGATCGTTCACGAAGCCGATGCGCAGACCAGCCGCGACGATGACCGCCGCGACGACCATCAGCCCGAGGAACTGCCAGCGAGCGCGTAGCTCGAACACGTCATCGATCAGTCCCAGCGTCATGCCGAGAAGCGCCGCGAAGGCCGTGAGCGTGAAGCGCGACGATCGGACCTCCTCCGGGATCAGGAACGGATGCCCGGCGACGCGGTCGATCACCCAGAAGGCGAGGATCGTCAGACCGAACGCCAGCGCGATCGCGAGACCGCCCGGTCGCGGGATCGGTCGCGGATGCATGCGACGGCCGCCCGGCATGTCGAGCATCCCAAAACGCTCCGCGAGCCGGCCGATGAGCGGCGTGATCGCGGCGGAAAGAAGGAATGCGACAAGAGCGGAGCCGACAAGGAGGAGGCCGGTCACGGTCGGAACGATAGCCGCAGTCGGCGTACCAGGCTGTCGGGCGTCGTTGGGACCCATGACGCCCCGCCATCTCGTGGCGATCGCAACGAGTCGGCCAGGGCGTGCGTCTCGGCGACGGCGTATGGTGGGGCTAACTGACACATGAAACAGGTTTCAGGTTCGGCCGCCGTTCCAGGAAAGCGCACCCGCGGGATCCGCCAGCGTCCCGCGGCGATCATCGCTCTCCCGGCGACGGCACGCGGCCAGCGCACCCGCCAGCGTCTGATCGACGCCGCTGAGCGGGTGTTCGGCGAGCTCGGGTACCACAACGCCGGCATCGTTGAGATCACGCAGCGCGCCGATGTCGCGCTCGGCACCTTCTATCTCTACTTCCCCGACAAGAAGGCGATCTTCGCGGACCTGGTGCAGGCCTTGAACACCAGACTGCGCGCCGAGATCCGCGAGCGCATCGCCGACGTCGATGATCGCCTCGATCAGGAGGTCACCGGGTTCGAGACGTTCTTCGATTTCGTGCGCAAGCACCGGAACCTGTACCGCGTCATCCGCCAGGCCGAGACGGTGGACGAAGAGCTGTACCGCTGGCACTACCGCATGCTCGCCCAGGGATACGTCCGCGGGCTCCGTCGCGCCCAGGCAGCCGGACAGGTACGCACCGATCTCGAACCTGAGGCGCTCGCATACGCCCTCATGGGGATGGCCGAGGTCATGGGGTCGCGCTACGTCCTCTGGGAAGGCAAGGCACCCCCACCCGCGGCACGCCGGACGCTTCGCGCGTTCCTCGAAGGCGGCATGCGCGCGCCAAAGCGGAAGGCCCGCGCGTGAGCGTCGTCGGCATCGTGGACGTGAACGCCTACTCCCCCGTGCGGTTCCAGTCGGCCGACGAGATCGCGACACTCGCGGGCATCCCCGCGGCCGTCATCCGCGAGAAGTTCGGGCTCGACGGCAAACACATCGCCGCGGACGATGAGCACGCGTCGGATCTCGCGGCGAAGGCCGCCGCTCCGATCCTCGCGAAGCATGGAGGCCGCTGCGTCGACGCGCTGCTCTACATGGGCAGCCCGTACCGCGACTTCC
>JALYLT010000396.1 GCA_030774095.1 Chloroflexota bacterium | reverse complement strand
GCCGCGAGCGGGGTTGCTGCGCGTGCGCGAGTTCGTCATGAAGGACGCCTACTCGTTCGACGCCGATGACGCCGGACTCGAGCGGAGCTACAAAGCCCAACACGGCGCGTACGAGCGGATCTTCAAGCGGATGGGTCTGAACGCGATCAGTGTCGAATCGGACACCGGAGCGATGGGCGGCGATGTCGCGCACGAGTTCCAGGTACTGAACGAGGCCGGCGAGGATCGGATCGTCATCTGCTCGAACTGCGATTACCGGGCGAACATGGAGAAGGCGACGCGGACGGTCGATGCGCCGGTGCGCGAGGAAGGTGCCGCACCACGGAGCGAGATCTCCACGCCCAGCACGACGAGCATCGAAGCTCTGCAGACATCGCTGAAGCTGAGCGCGGACCGGCTGCTCAAGACCTTGCTGCTGCGCGATGCGTCCGGGAACGTCGTGGCGGTCGTGCTGCCGGGCGATCGCGACGTAAACGAAGCGAAGCTGCGAAAGATCCTGGGGACCAGTGACGTGAAATTCGCGAGTGACGCCGACTTTGCGGCGGCCGGCGCGGTGCCGGGCTACATCGGTCCGGTCGGACTTCGCTTGCGGACGCTGGTCGATACGTCTGTCGACGAGCGCGCCTACGTCGCGGGCGCCAACAAGAAGGACGCGCATCTGCGGAGCGTCGTCCGCGAGCGCGACTTCACCGGCGAGACAGTTGACGCGCACGACGTGCGCGAAGGTGACCTCTGCCCACGCTGTGGGACCGGTGCACTGACGATCAAGCGCGGTGTCGAGGTCGGGAATATCTTCGCGTACGGCACGTATTACTCCGACAAGATGAACGCCACGTTCCTCGCGGAGGACGGCACGCGTAAGCCGTTCGTCGGCGGGAGCTACGGGATCGGCGTGGGTCGAGCGGTGCAGACCATCATCGAAACGAACCATGACGAGAAAGGGATCATCTGGCCCATCTCCGTTGCGCCGTATCAGGTGCACGTCATCGCTCTGCCGTCGAACGACGAAGCCGTGCGCACCGCGGCCGATGCGCTGGTCGCGGATCTGGAGCATGCGGGCATCGAGGTCTTGTACGACGACCGTGAGGAGACCGCTGGTGTGAAGTTCGCCGATGCCGACCTGATCGGCATCCCCTTTCGCGCCACGGTCTCGAAGCGCACGCTCAAAGAGGACCAGGTCGAGCTCAAGCCGCGAAGCGCGAGCGAGGCCGAGATGGTGCCGCGCGCGACGGCGACCGAGCGGATCTCCGGCGCGGTGCGACGGGCTCTCGCTTGATCGGCGACGGGAAGAAGCCGCGCGACGTCGCGCCGGCGGTCCGCGAGGAGCCCGAGCGTTCGCTCGAGGCGACACTCCGGCCCAAGCGACTCTCCGACGACGAGTACATCAACCAGGACAACGTCAAGAGCCAGCTGCGGATCCTCATCGAGGCGGCGAAGGCACGCGGCGAGCCGCTGGATCACGTCGCGCTCTACGGCCCACCGGGGGTGGGAAAGACGTCGCTCGCGAACGTCATCGCCCACGAGCTCGGCGTGCCGATCCGGATCACGAGCGGGCCCGCCATCGAGCGCGCCGGCGATCTCGCCGCGATCCTCACCAACCTGCAGGCCGGCGAGGTGCTCTTCATCGACGAGGTCCACCGCTTGCCGCGATTGGTGGAGGAAGTGCTGTATCCGGCGATGGACGTGTACCAGCTCGACATCGTCATCGGCAAGGGACCGGGAGCGCGCACCCTGCGGCTCCCGCTTCCACGCTTCACGCTCGTCGGCGCCACGACGCGCATCGGCCGCCTCTCATCACCGCTGCGCGACCGGTTCGGCGCGACGTACAAGCTCGACCTCTTCGAGACGGAAGCGCTCGAGAAGGTCGTGCGACGGTCGGCGCGGATCCTGGGCGTCGAGATCGAGGCCGCCGCCGCACACGAGATCGCGCGGCGTTCGCGCGGCACGCCGCGCATCGCGAACCGCTGGCTCAAGCGGGTGCGCGACTTCGCGCAGGTGCGGCATGACGGGCGGGTGACGCTCGCTGTCGCGCGCGAGGCGCTCGCCGCGCTCGAGGTCGATGACAAGGGACTCGATGCGGTCGACCGCACGCTCCTCGCCGCGATCGTCGACAAGTTCGCCGGCGGTCCGGTCGGGCTCGAAACGCTGGCGGCCGCCCTCAGCGAGGACGCGGAGACGATCGAGGACGTCTACGAGCCGTACTTGATGCAGCAGGGTTACCTCAAGCGGACGCCGCGCGGTCGTGTGGCCACGGAACACGCC
>JALYLT010000395.1 GCA_030774095.1 Chloroflexota bacterium | reverse complement strand
GGGGAGACGATCGAGCGCTTCAAAGACTTCCTCGCGGGGGAGGTCCTCGCGACGGCGATCGCCCGCGACCCCAGCGGTCGCGGCCACCGTTGGGAGGGCGAGCTGAACGGCGTGAAGGGGATAATCGAGATCGAGCGCGCTTAGACCGCCCGGAGGTCAGGGATGGCGCGAGCGGGGATCGAGCAGTACCTCTACCTACTGGACGCCGCGTTCGCGGGTCCGGACTGGCACGCGCTTCTCACCAACGTGCGCGCACTCGAGCCCGATGACTGGCTATCGCTGCCACCGAACGGAGCGCGCCCGATCGCCGACGCCTGTCGGCGGTCACTCCGGCCGCGGTCGCCGAGCTCATCGGGTGGCTCGAGAACGCGCCGCGCCGTCTCCTTGGCAGCGTCGAGGCGCTCGCGGATGACCCGGAGCTGCTCAAGCCGCGCCGTACGAACTGGAGCGAGATGAAGGAGACGCGATGGATCATCAAATCGATGATCGAGCACGATCTCTATCACGCCGGCGAGATCAATCGGATGCGGGCCCTGCGGCAGCAGAACGACCGCTGGGCGCATGAGAGCGCTTAGATCCCGAGGATCTGCCGCTTCTTCGCGCTGAACTCCTCATCCGTGAGCACGCCGTGGCGGTGCAACTCCGCGAGCTTCATCAGATCGTCGAGGCCTGTCGCCGATGTGGCGCTCGGATCCGACTTCGCTGGCTTGAGGCGACCGTCGACCGCCGCTTGCAGGGACGTCTTGATCGGCGTGAATACCGTCGCGAGCACGAAGAGCGTCATCACGATCGCGAGATCGGAACCCTGGCCCGTGATCGCGACGAAGAGCCGCTGGAAGAGCGCGAGCGCCGCGGTGTACAGGCCGGCGAGCACCGCGGTGAGCAACCCGTAGACGAGGGTGCGGTTGATGATCACGTCGATCTCGTACAGGCGATAGCGCAGGATCGCAATGCCCACAGCGGCCGGGAGTGCCGTGACGGCGGCGACAGTCAGGACGAGGCTCGCGTCCTGTAGTTCTGGGACGAAGCCGTGCAACAAGTCGCTGAGGAAGCCGACGACGACGATGCAGCCGGCGAAGACGAACCAGCGGATCTGAAGTCGCTCCTCCTGGCCCGCGCGACGCAGCCGCTCGAAGAGGGCCAGCGAGGTCAGAACGATCAGCAGGGCGAACACGATGTCCGTCGCGACATCGATGAACTCGAAGAGGTCGTCCCAACCTTCGATGCCGAGCGGGTTTCGCACGAGGGCGAAGCCTGCATAGGAGCGGGGCCTGAACATGCTGACGAGGACCGCGACGATGACGAGCGCTCCCGCGGCCCACGCGACGGGGCGCCAGCGACGCGAGGGCAGCCGGCCGTCGGGAAAGAGCAGCGGGAGGAAGAGCGCGATCACCGCCGTGCCAGGCATGTTGATCCAGAAACCCAGCCAGGCCATCAGCTGACCGGCGGGCAGCCCTCGGTGTTCGGCGGATATCGCGACGATCGCGTAGGACTGCGCGAACGCGGACGCGCCGAAGCTGAGGGCGGTCACGCAGAACATCCAGCCGATCAGGTGCCGAGGATGTCGACCAACGATGAGCGCTCCGATGACGGCGAACCACAACATCCCGAAGAAGACCCACACGTCGACGAGCGTGATGGGGGCTGCCTCGGACCCGAAGCGGAAAGCGAGAAGGACGAGCACCACGTACAGCCCCGCGAGTGACCACGCGATGGCCGAGGCTCGACTGCGGTGCTTGGTCGTACGAGTCGCCGCCGCGCCGCTTGTCACGGTCAGAGACTAATCAGGCGTTCAAGCGCCTAGAGCACCGCTTGTGATTGTTCCGAGACTCTGACCGCCCAAATTGTTCTGTGATTCTGTCCGCCTCACCAGGGAGAGAAGGGACAGATCACCGTGCAAGACAGACGCGCGCTCGTGCTCACGCGGCTCGTGGCGGGGAAGGTCGAGGAGGCTGAAGCCGCGCTGCTCCTTGGCCTCTCGCCGCGATCGATCCGGCGGCTGAGGGCGCGGTACATCGAGAGCGGTCCTGCGTCACTCGCCCACGGCAACCGCGGCCGCCGCCCCGCGCACGCGCTCGATCCCGCGCTCGCGGCGCGGGTGGTCCGCCTCGCGAAGACGACGTACGTCGGCTGCAACGACAGCCACCTGAGCGAGCTCCTGAGTGAGCGCGAAGGGATCTCGCTCTCGCGCGCGACCGTGCAGCGCATCCTGCGTGCGGCCGGCATCGCGAGCCCGCGCCGCCACCGCGCCCCGCGCTACCGCAG
>JALYLT010000394.1 GCA_030774095.1 Chloroflexota bacterium | reverse complement strand
TGTCGGGCGGACAACGTCAACGCGTGCTCCTCGCACGCACGTTGGCGTCAGATCCCGAGCTGTTGCTGCTCGACGAGCCCGCGACAGGTGTGGACCCGACGACGGAGGAGCACCTGATGGGGATCCTTGCCGATCTCGCGGCGAACGGCCGCACGATCCTCGTCTCGACGCACGACCTCGCCGGCGTGATGGCGCACTTCCCGCGTGTCCTCGCGATGAATGGCGGGATCGTCGCCGACGGCGACGCCTCGATCCTGCGTGACGATGCGATCCTGCGGCGCACGTACGGCGGTCACCGGCCCGCATCGCCGGAGCTCGTAGCGGACGAACACCATGCCTGATCTCCTCGAGCCGCTCCAGTACGCGTTCGTGCAGCGCGCGCTGCTCGCCGCGGTCCTCGTCGCGCTCGTGTGCGCGAGCGTCGGAGTCTTCGTCGTGCTGCGGGGGCTCGCGTTCCTCGGCGACGCGATCGCGCACGCGGCCTTTCCCGGCGTCGTGATCGCGTTCCTGCTGAAGGTCAACATCGTGATCGGAGGCTCGATCGCGGCCGTCGCGTCGGCCCTCGCCATCGGTGCTGTCGCTCGCAGGTCCGGACTCAAGGAGGACACCGCGATCGGTGTCGTGTTCTCGGGCATGTTCGCGGTCGGCATCGTGCTGTTCAGCAGCATCCGCACCTACACCGGCGACCTGCTCGGCATTCTGTTCGGCGACGTGCTCGGCGTCGCCAGCGACCAGCTCGTTGTCGCCGCCGTCACCGCCGCCGTCATCCTGGCGGCCCTGTGGATCATCTGGCGGCAGCTCGTGTTCGTCAGCTTTGATCCCATCGGCGCGGCCGCGGCCGGCCTGAACCCGCTTCGGTACGACACGCTGCTCCTGGGGCTCATCGGGCTCGCGATCGCCGTGTCGGTGCAGATCGTTGGCGTCGTCCTCGTTGTCGCGATGCTCGTGACGCCGGCCGCGACCGCGCGCCTGCTCGCGCAGGACCTGCGCGCGCTGGTCGTCGGTGCGTTGCTCTTCGCCGTCGTCTCATCGGTCGCCGGCATCTGGCTCAGCTACTACGTGAACGCCGCGTCAGGTGGCACCATCGTGCTCGTGGCCACGACGCTGTTCGGCCTGGTCTGGAGCGCGCGCTCTGTCGCGCGGAGCCGTGTGGCGGTCGGCTAGCGCGCTCGCGGTAGCGCTCGTCCTCGCGGGGTGCGCGCCGCGAACCGTCACCACGCCGCGCACCGCCACGCCCACGGTCATCGTTGTGCCGACCGAGCTGCCGAACGGCCGCGTCGAGATCGCGATTCGGCCGAGCTACGTTCTCGGCGCGGCGACGCAGGTCAGCGTCACGATCGTCGCGAGGCAGGGCACGATCACCGGCCCGACGGACGCCCGCGTGATGGCGAGTGGCATCAACGAGGGAGGCGCGCCGGCCGAGGTCCTCGTTCGGCGTCTCGACGCGAAGGCGGAAACGGTCAGGGCGGGAGGTCGAGCGACCACGACTTTGACGTGGAACGGTTACGATGAGTTCGGCGTGCGCGTTCCCGCGGATGCGTACGTATTGCTGGTCGACTTCGAGTCGAGTGACGGAACGAGCACCCGCACGATCCGAGCGACCGCGACGCTACAGATGAACGACTAACATCGAATGCGTGCCCGTGGATAAGCAGCTGCTCGAGATCCTCGTCTGTCCCGCGGACCATGGTCCGCTCACCGAGGAAGGCGACCGCCTTACCTGTGGCCGCTGCCGCCGTCGGTATCCGGTCCGGGATGGCATCCCGGTGATGCTCATCGAAGAGGCCGAGCAGCCCGCGTCCTAGAATCGATCTCAGGAGACCACCCTCTTCGCGCCTCGGAAGGAGGCCCCTCTGGCCACTCAGATCACTCCCGAAATGACCATCGCCTCGGTCGTCGACCGCTGGCCGGGTGCGGACAAGATCTTCGGTCGCTACACCCTCGGCTGCGCGTCGTGCGCGATCAGCAAGAGCGAGACGATCGCGCAGGCCGCCGCCGGACACGGCGCGGGTCGCGTGAAGCTCGAGGACCTCATCGGCGAGCTGAACGTGTTCGCCGACACGGGCAAGCTGCCTGAGGGCGCGCCGCCCGCGCCGTCGCTCGCCGCGAAGGGCGTGCCGCGCGGCATGGCGGAGCAGAAGGGCATCAAGCACGTCATCGCGGTCATGTCCGGCAAGGGCGGTGTGGGGAAGTCGCTCGTCGCGGGTCTGCTCGCGGTCGGTCTCAAACGTCGCGGATTCAGTGTCGGCGTGCTGGATGGCGATATCACCGGTCCCTCGATCCCGCGGATGT
>JALYLT010000393.1 GCA_030774095.1 Chloroflexota bacterium | reverse complement strand
GCCGCGCGCGCGCTCGGCGGCACCGTCGTCGTGAAAGCGCAGGTGCATGCCGGGGGACGCGGGAAGGCCGGCGGCATCAAGGTGGCGAAGACGCCGGCCGAGGCGCGCGAGCACGCATCGACGATCCTGCACATGCAGATAAAAGGACTGCGCGTCCGCAAGGTGCTGGTGGAGCGTGGCGCGCAGATCGCCAGCGAGCTCTATCTGGGCATCACGCTCGACCGCGATCGACGCCGTCCGGTCGTGATGCTCTCGACGGTCGGCGGGATGGACATCGAAGAGGTCGCGGAAAAGGAGCCCGAGAAGATCGCGCGCGGGTGGCCGGACCCACTGGTCGGCCTGCTCCCCTATCAAGCGCGCGCGCTGTGCTTCGACGCAGGAGTTCCCGCGGCGCAGCGCAACGCCGTCGCGGACATCGCGATCAAGCTCTACGGCGTCTACGCGCGCACCGACGCGATGCTCGTCGAGATCAATCCGCTGTTCATCCAGACCGACGGCTCGGTGCTCGCGGGCGACGCCAAGCTCGACATGGACGACAACGCGCTCTTCCGCCAGACCGAGCTGCGCGACTGGAAAGAGATCGCGCCCAACGAGGAGGTCGAGGAGCGCGCTCGCGCGCTCGGCTTCAGCTACGTGCAGCTCGACGGCGACGTGGGCATCATCGGCAACGGCGCCGGCCTGGTCATGGCGACGCTCGACGCGGTGCGCAACGCGGGAGGACACGCCGCGAACTTCCTGGATGTCGGCGGCGGCGCGAAGGAATCCGTCGTGCGCTCGGCGCTCGAGATCGTCCTCGCGAATCCAAAGGTGAAGAGCGTCCTCATCAACATCTTCGGCGGCATCACGCGCGGCGATGAGGTCGCAAAGGGGATCCTCTCAGTGATCACGACGCATCCGCCGAGCGTTCCCCTCGTCATCCGCCTGTCCGGCACCGAGGCCGACGCCGGCCGCAAGCTGCTCGAGGGGGCGAGGCTGGTCTCGAAGACGACGATGGATGACGCGGCACTCGAGGCGGTGCAGCGGGCAGCCCAAACGAGGGGGGCTGCAGGGGGTTCTCCCCCGCGGTGAACAAGCGTGCAGGCCGAACGAGGGGGGTTGCAGGGGGTTCTCCCCCGCGGTGAACAAGCGTGCAGGCCGAACGAGGGGGGTTGCAGGGGGTTCTCCCCCTGCGATGAACAGATGAGCGTGCTGCTCAGCCGCGACACCAAGGTGATCGTTCAGGGCATGGGTCGTGAGGGAACGTTCCACGCGACGCGGATGCGCGAGTACGGCACGAAAGTCGTCGGGGGTGTCGTACCCGGCGCGGGCGGCACCACGCGCGAGGGCTTTCCCATTTTCGACACGGTCTCACGCGCGACGCTGGACACGGGCGCGAACGCGTCGATCATCTTCGTCCCGGCATCGGGCGCGATGGACGCGATGCTCGAGGCGCTCGACGCCGAGCTCGACCTCGTGATCACGATCACCGAGGGAACCCCGATCCAGGACATGCTCAAGGTCGCGTCGGTGCTGGATCGCTCCGCGACGACGCTGATCGGCCCGAACTGCCCGGGCGCGATCACGCCGGGCGAGTGCAAGATCGGGATCATGCCCGCGGAGAACTTCTCGCCGGGATCTGTCGGCTTCGTCTCGCGCAGCGGCACGCTCACCTACGAGATCGCCGACCTCCTCAGCCGCGCAGGCCTCGGCCAGTCGACCTGCCTCGGCATCGGCGGCGACCCCGTCATCGGGCTGCCGACGCCGGCGGCGGTGCGCCTGCTCAACGAGGATCCTGCGACGGAGGTCATCGTCATCGTCGGCGAGATCGGCGGGAGCGCCGAGGAGAGCGCGGCTGAGTACATGCGCGCGAACGGCAAGAAGCCGGCGGTTGCGTTCATCGCGGGCCGTTCCGCGCCGCCCGGAAAACGGATGGGTCACGCCGGCGCGATCGTTTCGGGCAATCAGGGCACCGCGGAGTCGAAGGTGAAGGCGTTCGAGGCCGCTGGCATCCCCGTCGCGAACGCACCCAGTGAGATCCCCGGACTCGTGAAGGCAGCCCTCCGAAGTTAGGCGAGCTTGTCGCGCACCAACCGCACGAGCTCGCGGCCCTTTGTCAGCTTCTGCAGCTCATCTGCGGCGAGCGTTTGGCCGAGCTCGTCCTGCACGTACATGACGACGTCGACCTGTGCGAGCGAGTCCCAGCGATCGTCTCCTGAAAGTTCCGTGTCCGGTCCGAGATCGGGCCAAGCTAGGCGGTCACGCAGACCCCGCAGGAACTCCTGTTCGTTCAGGCGTCGGGGCTCCAGCGGATGAG
>JALYLT010000392.1 GCA_030774095.1 Chloroflexota bacterium | reverse complement strand
TTAGCCTGGCTGCTCCGGGCGGAAGCGGTCGCTGTTGTCGTCGCTACCGCGGATCCGCCCTCCACAGTGTTCTCCCATCGCATCGACGCCGCCGATTGGAACGCCATCCTCGGTAAGGACGCGTTCGCGCGCGCTGCCGGCGGCGCATACGCCGTGGCCGTGCCATCCGGACGGTGGGGCGATGAAGCCGCGTTCGCCGTGGTCGCGCCGATCGAGACCTGGAATGGCCCCGCCGTGCTCTGTGCACTCCGGCGCGAGATGCCCTTCGACACCCTCGACGTCATCGCCGCGACATCCGCCGCGCAGTTGCTCGCGCTCATGGCATCTGACGGCCGCGAGCTCGCTGCCGCTCAGCGGCGAGCGGCGGAGTTGGACGAGCGCCTGGACGTGCTTGGGGGCATCGGCGAGGGACTGATCGACGCCCGGGACGCCAGTGCTGTGCTGGCGCGCGCGGCGGCCGAGGTGGCGCGCCGGATGGGTGCCGGCGCATCCTCGATCATGCTCGTCGAGGGCGACGAGCTCCGGCTGCGTGCATCCGTCGGGTTGCCGACGGACGTCCATCTGGGGCGCGGCCAGCCACTTGGCGAAGGCATCGCGGGCTGGGTCGCGACGAGTGGGGAGAAGATCGTGCTACGGGGACGCGTGACCGACGACCGATTCCACGGTGTCGACCCCGACGCCCGCGAATCCATCTCAGTCCCGCTCCGCGTAGGCGACGACGTATTGGGCGTGCTCAGCGTGAAACGCCCGCACGAGGTCGACGGCTTCTCCGGCCGACAGACGCTCTTCGATGGCATCGCGGCCGATCTGTCGCGCGCGCTTCGGGCGATGAACGTGATCGCCACGCTCCAGCGGGACCGCGAACACGCCGAAGGCTTCGCGGACGTTGCGCTGGCCGTCGCGGCCGGCGACGCCCACGGCGCCGCGAGAGCGGCCGCGGAGTCCTTCGGCCATCACGCCGTCGCGCTGAGGAACCCATCCGGCAAGGTGCTCGCGGTCTATGCCCCGGTGGACGACCCCGAATGCCGGGCCGCCGCCCTTTCCGCGAGTGAGTCCGTCGCCGGCGCCGACGTTGTGGGCAGGATCGGCGTCGGTTTCGCCCGACACGACCCGGGGTACGAGGCGGATGAGGCCGCGCTCGCGCAGCGGACCGCCGACACGCTGGCTCTCCTCGGGCGGGCCGAGATCAAGCGGGAAGGTGGTCGGGTCCTGCGGGTGCTCGCCGTTGAGGACCATCCGGTCATGCAGCTGGGCGTCCGAGCGCTCCTCGAACGCGAGGGACTCATCGTCGTGGGACTCACCTCCACCTGCAGCGAGGCGGTCGGACTCCTCGCCGATGCGCAGCCCGACGTCGTCCTCTGCGACCTCCATCTGCCAGACGCCGACGGAGCGGAGGCGATCACCCGGCTGCGCGCTGAAGCGCCCGCCCTGCCGATCGTCGCGTTCAGCATCGACCGGAGTCCCGAGCTGATCCGCGCGGTCATCCGCGCGGGGGGGAACGGCTATGTCTCCAAGGACACGCCAGCGAGCCGGGTCATCGCGGCGCTCCACGCGGCCGTGGAAGGTCTGGTCGCGCTCGGTCGTGAGGAGGCCACCACCATCGCCAGGGTGGATGGCGTCGAGCCACGCGCACAGGCACACGCTGATGACGCACCCGACAACGCTCGGCCCGAGAAGACCGGCGCAGCGGCCGTGCCGAATGGGGTACCCCCGAATGGATCGGACGACGGCTCGACGTCGCATGAGCCACTCACGCCGCGCGAGCTTGAGCTGCTGCGGTACATGGCCGAGGGTTACACGAACAAAGAGGTCGCGCGTGCGATGGTCCTCGCTGAGGACACCGTGAAGAAGGGCGTGCAGATGCTGATCGCGAAGCTCGGTGCCGCCGATCGGACGCACGCCGTCGTACTAGCTCTAAGGAACCATCTCATCGACTAACTTTTCTGTCCGAACGGGTATTCGGACTAAGCGCATAGCGTTCCTATACAACCCAAAACCCGTTAAACACCTCGAACCCGAATGGGTATCCGAAGTGTGCCTGAACGGGGATTAACCGTAGGCACTAGTCCACGTCAAAGTTCGGCGGCTGGCGCGCTTGAGGAGCCGGCCCTGTATGGGGTTGCGGGGTCGAGGCGCGACAGCGGCGGAGGGGGACTGGCGTGGACCTAGCCCAACTGTGGGCAGAATCTCGCGCGGGCGACGCGAGGTCTCGTGGAGCGCTCATTGAGCGCTACTCGGACCTCGCCGTCGGCATTGCCCGTTGCATGCGCATCCCTCCCGCATCTCTTGCGGATCGTGACGAC
>JALYLT010000391.1 GCA_030774095.1 Chloroflexota bacterium | reverse complement strand
CAGATACCACTCCTCGCCGGTGAAGGTGTGCTCGGCGACCGCGCGCACGCCGGGCTCGAGCTCGGTGACACGGTCGATCAGCAGGAACGGATCGCGATGCGGGATGAGCGCCTCGATGCCCGCGCGATCCAGCGTCGTCACGGCGCGAGTCTAAATGCCGTTACGCCGTGAGCGCGTCGACTCCGACGGTGTCGATGAGGTGCGTCGTGACCTGGCCCGACCGGAACAGCTCGCTCGCGAGGATCTTCTTGTGCGCCGGGATGTTCGTCGTGACGCCGACGATGGTGAACTCATCGAGCGCGCGCTGCATCCGCGCGACGGCCTCAGCGCGATCGCGGCCCCAGGCGATGACCTTCGCGAGCAGCGAGTCGTAGTAGGGCGGCACCTCATACCCCTGGAAGCAGTGCGAGTCGATGCGGATGCCGGGGCCGCCGGGCTGCAGCCACGTCGTGAGCACGCCGGTCGACGGCGCGAAGTTCTGCTCGCTGTCCTCGGCGTTGATTCGGCATTCGATCGCGTGGCCGCTCACCCAGATCTGCTCCTCGCTGAACGAGAGCGGCTGTCCCGACGCGAGCGCGATCTGCTCTTTCACGAGGTCGATGCCGGTCGTCATCTCGGTCACGGTGTGCTCGACCTGGATGCGCGAGTTCACCTCGATGAAGTAGAACTCGCCGCTCGCATCAACGAGGAACTCGAACGTTCCGACGTTGCGATAGCCGAAGCGGACGGCGGCATCGACGGCACGGCGCGCGATCTCCTGCCGCAGCTCCTCGCTGATCGATGCGGACGGTGCCTCTTCGATCATCTTTTGGTTCCGGCGCTGGATGGAGCACTCGCGCTCGCCAAGGCAGATGCCGCTTCCGTACTCGTCGACCGCGATCTGCGCCTCGACGTGCCGCACGCCCTCGAGGCAGCGCTCGACGTAGAGACCGGCGTCGCCGAACGACGCTTTCGCCTCGGTGCTGGCCTGGTCCCAGAGCCGCTGGAGGTCCTGCGGCGCGGTGACCTTGCGCATGCCGCGCCCGCCGCCGCCCGAACGCGCCTTCAGCATGATCGGATACCCGACGGCCTCCGCGATGCGCAGCGCCTCGGCCATCGTCTTCACCGGACCGTCGGATCCCGGGATCACAGGTAACCCGAGTTTCTTCATCGCGACCCGCGTCGCGACCTTGTCGTGGAAGCGACGGAGGACCTCGGGCGGCGGACCGATGAACACCATGCCGTGTTCTTTGCAGACCTCGGCGAAGTCCGCGTTCTCGGCGAGGAAGCCGTACCCCGGATGGATGGCCTGCGCTCCGCTGATGAGCGCGGCCGACATGATCGCCGGGATGTTGAGATAGCTCTCGCGCGACGAGGCCGGACCGACGCAGATCGCTTCGTCCGCGAGATGCACCGGAAGGCTGTGCGCGTCAGCCTCGCTGTACACGACGACGGTCTGGATCCCGAGCTCGCGGCACGCGCGGATGACGCGTAGCGCGATCTCGCCGCGATTGGCGATGAGGATCTTATCGAAGGACATCGAGGGCCTCCTCAAGTGTCTTCACGTCAGACACGTTCGCCGTCCGCGCCTGGGGGAGGATCCGTTTCGCGAGCCCGGTGAGGACGCTCGATGGACCGAACTCGACGAATGCGGTCGCGCCCTCCCTCTGCGCGCGCCGCATAGAGGCGACCCACTGTACCGCCGACCAGACCTGTTTCTCCAGGAGTGGCGGGAAATCCGCCGCGTGTTCGTGCACCTGCGCATCGACGTTTGCCACGATCCGGTAACGCAGTGCCCCCAGCGGCGTCACGTCGATGGCCTTCGCGAGCTGTGGTCCGACCGGACGCATCGCCGGGGAATGGAAGGCGGCAGAGGTGCGCAGCGGGATGACCCGTTTCGCACCAGCGTCCCGGAGTGCGGCGGTCGCGCGATCGAAGCCGTCCTTCGGACCGGAAATGACGACCTGACCCGGCGCGTTGTCATTCGCGACGACGAGGCCGGTGCCCGCGATCGCCGCCGCAATCGCGTCCGAATCGAGACCGATGACCGCCAGCATCCCGCCGGAAGGATCCGCTTCCTGCATCAGCTCACCGCGACGGCGCACGAGGATCACGGCGTCCGCGAGCGCGAGCGCGCCGCCGGCGACGAGCGCGCTGAACTCACCGAGCGAGTGGCCCATCGCAACCACCGGCTCGTCGAGACCGCCTGCCGCTTCCTCCGCGGCACGCAGCGCGGCGATGGACGCGGTGAGGAGCGCGGGCTGTGTGTTCGCGGTGCGGTCGAGCTCGCTCTGCGGTCCTTCCCAGCAGAGCTTGCGCACATCGAATCCGAG
>JALYLT010000390.1 GCA_030774095.1 Chloroflexota bacterium | reverse complement strand
TGCGATCGTCGCTGACGAACGGGCAGTGGCAGTACTTCCACCGTCTCTCGTACGTCGCGTTCTTCGCCGCGTTCGCGCATGCGGTGATGTCCGGGACCGATCTCGCCAATCCGGTCGTCGCCGCACTCGCCTGGATCACTGCCGTTGCGGTCGCACTGGTCACCCTCCGCCGCGTCGCGCCGGCTCGCATCACGGCCTAGCGAGCGTCGACGCCCCTGCGTGAGTACGCTGGGTGGACATGCGGCTCGTTCTCATCGTCAACGGCACGACCCATCAGGTGGACCCATCGCCGAGCGCTTCGCTCCTCAGCGTCCTCCGCGACGACCTCGGCCTGACCGGTACGCGCTTCGGCTGCGGCAGCGGTCAGTGCGGCTCGTGCTACGTGATCGCGGACGGCAGAGCCGTTGCGTCATGCCTCATGCCCGCGCGGCAGGCGGCCGAGCGCGAGATCACGACGATCGAGGGCTTGGCTCGCGGCGACACCCTGCATCCGGTGCAGGAAGCGTTCATCGCGGAGGACGCGATGCAGTGTGGCTACTGCACCAGCGGGATGATCATCTCGGCCGCCGCGCTCCTCGCGCACGACGCCGCGCCCGATGAGGCCGCGATCCGCGACGCGCTCGCCGGCAACCTGTGCCGCTGCGGCGTGTACGGCCGCGCGATACGCGCCGTACAACGCGCGGCCACTTTTGGGGGGGTCGCAGGGGGTTCCGCCCCTGCGATGAACAAGGCGGGTTCTCCCCCTGCGATGAACAGATAAGGAAATGAATCTCGAAGAGCGCATCCGCGTCGAGCCCGACGGATCGCTGACCGCGTTCTCCGGCAAGATCGAGTTCGGCCAAGGCATTCGCACCGCGTTCGCGCAGCTCGTCGCGAACGAGCTCGACGTCCCGGTGGAGCGCGTGCGCGTCGTGCTCGGCGACACCGGCGAGGTGCCGTTCGACTTCGGGACGTTCGGAAGCAACTCCATCGCACAGGAGGCGCCGGCGCTCCGCCGCGCGGCGGCGTTCGCGCGCCGCACGCTGATCGATCGAGCGGCTGCCCGCCTCGGTCTTCCGGCGAAGCGGCTCGACACGAAAGACGGGACGATCGGCGACGGCGATGGCAAGCGTGTGAGCTACGCGGACCTCGTCCGCGACGCGCCGCTCACCGGCGCGATCCCCGACGACGAGCCGCTGCTGCCTCGAGATCGCTGGCGGCACATCGGCACTCCACTCTCGCGTGTCGAAGCGCGAGACATCGTGACCGGACGCGCGCGCTATACCGCCGACGTCCGGCTCGATGGTCTGGCACGCGGAGCGATCGCCAGGCCGCCGGTCCGTGGAGCACGCGCCACGCGCGTCGACGAGCGGGCTGCGCGAGCCATGCCCGGCGTCATCGCGGTCGTGCACGACGGCGATGTCGTCGGCGTGGTGGCCGAGCGCGAGGAGCAGGCGCGCGCAGCGGCCGACGCCCTCGACATCGACTGGGACCCACCAAAGATCGCGGCGTCGGGAACGCAGGTCGTCCCGCTGAGGGAGGACGCCGGCACCGAAGCCGCCATCGCGGCGGCAGCGCTCACGCGCTCCGCGACGTACACGCTGCCATCGATCGCGAGCGCCTCGATCGGACCGAGCGCCGCGATCGTCGACGTCCGCGCCGACGGCGCGACGGTCTACGCCGGCACGCACCGCCCGTTCGGGCTTCGCGACACGGTCGCCGATCGCGTGGGCCTGCCGCACGACCGCGTGCGCGTCCAAGCGCAGATGTCGAGTGGCACGTACGGCCGCAGCAGCGCGCCCGACGTCGGGGTCGAGGCGGCGGTCCTGTCGAAGCACAGCCGTCGCCCGGTGCTCGTGCAGTGGACGCGCGCCGAGGAGTTCGCCTACTCCCCCAACCGGCCCGAAGCGGTCCTCGAGGTCACGGCCGGCCTCGATGCTGAAGGCCGCATCACCGCGTGGCGATACGACGAGCACACCAATGTCCACACCGCCGCGGGGCCTGACCCGCGCGTCGCGGCGATGACATCCGGCCGCAACGCAGTGCCGCCGTACCGGATCCCACGCGCGAAGGTCGTGCTGCATGTCGAACCCACGCCGCTCCGCACCGCGAACTTCCGCTCCCTTGCCGCGGCGGAGAACGTCTTCGCGATCGAGTCGTTCATCGACGAGCTCGCGCACGCATCGGGCCAGGATCCGCTCGCCTTCCGTCTTCGGCACGTGGACGACGCGCGGCTACGGCGCGTGATAGAGCGCGTCGCCGCGGTGAGCGAGTACGGCAAGACGCTTCCCGAGCGGCGCGGTCGCGGTTTCGCGTGCACCGAGTACCACGGCACGTACGTCGC
>JALYLT010000389.1 GCA_030774095.1 Chloroflexota bacterium | reverse complement strand
GAGCGCCTGAACGAGCGCGGCCTGCTCCTCGGCCGGGACGTCGAGGACGACGACGTGCGCGCGCCGGTTGGTCTGGCGGACGGTCGCGCCGTGGCGGCGGAGCAGGTCGGCGGGGATGCCGGCCGCGACGGCCTCGGCCTCGGCATGCGCAGGGTCTTCGTCCGGCAGCACCGACGTGCCGACCGCCCGCGGCGGTTCGACCATGAGGCGCGTCCGGAGCGCTTCGGGAGCCGGCGCGGCCTTCGTCTGTAGCACGTCGTAAACATCGGCCCCACCTTGACGTGCGGCTTACGCGAGCTCGACGGTCTCGCGCCAGCTGGGAACGGTTGTCGCAAAGCCAAGGGCGCGGACCTTCGGCTCGAAAGCCGCCTGGGCCGCGGGGTCGCCGTGCACGATGAAGGTCGTGCGCGGCTTCTTGGTGAAGTTGCCCAGCCAGGCGAGAAGCTCGGGTTCGTCGGCGTGTGCGGAGAATCCGCTGATCGAGCGCACCTGGCAGTGGACCTCGAGGTCTTCTCCGTCGATGCGCACGCGCTTAGCGCCCTGCTGTAGGTCCGCACCAAGCGTGCCGTCGCCCTGATAGCCCACGAAGAGCAGGGTCATCGCCGGATCGCCGACGAGCGCCTTGACGTGCTGGACGATCCGGCCACCGGTGATCATCCCGTTGGAGGCGACGACCATGAGCGGCCGTGCCGCCTGCTCGATCGCGAGAGAGTCCTTCTGATTGTTGGTCACGATGGCGTCCGGATAGTCGATCGGTGCGTCGTGCCGTGCGATCAGCGCTCGGGCATCGTCGTCGAAGTAGTCGAGGTACGCCCGATACACATCGGTGGCTCCCTTGGCCATTGGTGAATCGAGGTAGAGCGGCAGGTGCGGGATGGTCCCGGCGCTGAGCAGCCGGTCCAGCTGGTAGACGATCTCCTGGGTCCGTCCGATCGCGAACGAGGGCATGAGGAGCACGCCCTTCGCGTCACCCGTCAGCTTCACCGCCTCGCCGAGCAGGCGGATCGCCTCCTCCTGTGGCTCGTGCGTCTTGCCGCCGTACGTCGATTCGATGAGCAGGTAATCCGCGGTCGTGACCGGGGTGGGGTCACGCAGGATCGGCGTGTGGGGCCGACCGAGGTCGCCACTGAACACGATCGTGCGCTCTTGGTCGCGCTCCATGACGCGGACGCGGATGATCGCCGAGCCGAGGATGTGGCCCGCGTCCAGGAACGTCGCGGTGATCCCCGGCGCGATCGGGAGCTCGGCCCCGTAGTCGATGCCGTGAAAGAGCGCCAGCGCCGCGTTGGCGTTATCGACCGTGTACAGCGGCGCGCGCAGCGCGGTGACGGCTTCCGGCGATGCCTCCCGCGTCGCGGCCGCGGGGTCTTCCTTGGTCGCGGCTGCGAGCTCGGCCGTGGTCGCCTCGTCCTCCGCCGCGGCACGATCAGGATTCCGGGTGGCGAAGCGTTGATGGCTCTTTGCCGCTTCCTCCTGGAGCTTGGCGGAATCCAGCAGCACCAGTCGGGTGAGGTCGACGCTGCCCTTGGTCGCGTAGATCGGCTTGCGGAACCCGGATGCCGCCAGATGTGGGATGAGCCCGCAGTGATCCAGATGCGCGTGCGTGAGCAGCAGCGCGTCGATCTCGCCCGGCTGGTAGGCGAACGGCACGCGGTTGCGGATCACATCGTGGGGACTGCCCTGGAACATGCCGCACTCGATGACCACGCGCGCCCGGTCGGTCTCGAGCAGATATTGCGAACCCGTCACCGTGCGCGTCGCGCCGAGAAAGGTCAGACGCATCTCAGCCATCATGGCAGCCATGGCGCCCCTCCCGCGACCGGAGCCTTTCGACCCACTCCGCAAAGGCTTGTACACGGGCGACGAGCTGATGCAGGGCTACACACGGGCGAACCCGGAAGGTGCGCTTGATCGGAGGATCGCCCGCTACTTCGTGGCCGCGGGTGGCCGCAACCCGCCCTCCGCCGCGGTAGCCATCGCACAGCGGCTCCACGACTTCGGCATCGACCGCGCCCTGACCGACTGGCTCGACGGCGACGGCGGCGCCGCGCCGAAGGTCGTGGGCGTGATGGGCAGCCACTCGACGCCCCGCGACGATCCGCAGTACGCGTTGCTCGCAGACCTCGGGTGGCGGCTCGCGCGCGCCGGCTTTCTCGTGGCGACCGGCGGCGGACCCGGGCTCATGGAAGCGGCGAACCTTGGCGCCTACCTAGCGAAGCACGCGGACCGCGGCGCCTTGGATCGCGCACTGACGATCTTGAAACAGGCGCCAGCGTTCGGATCCGACCACTCCCGGTATATCGAGGCCACCCGCAGAGTGCTCGCCGAA
>JALYLT010000388.1 GCA_030774095.1 Chloroflexota bacterium | reverse complement strand
TCCTCGACCGCGCGCGCGTGCCGATCCGCGCGGGCGATGGCGGCAAGGGTGTCATCTCCTTCCGCCGCGAAGCACATGTTCCGCGCGGCGGACCGGACGGCGGCGATGGTGGGCGAGGCGGCGACGTAGTCCTTCGCGTCGACGATCAGCTCGCGTCACTTGGTGATTACCGGAACCAGAATCTGCACGCGGCCACGAGCGGAAGCGCTGGTAGCGGTCAGAACAAGTCCGGCAAGGCCGGCGGCGATCTCATTCTCAAGGTGCCGCCGGGCACGACGGTGAAGGACGTCGCGACCGGCGAGATCGTCGCGGATCTCGTCGCGCCAGGCCAAGAGATCATCGTCGCTCGCGGCGGCAAGGGTGGCCGAGGCAACGCGCGATTCGCATCGAGCACGCGGCGCGTGCCGCGCATCGCGGAGGACGGTCAGCCGGGCGAGCAACGCGAGCTCGAGCTGGAGCTTCGGCTCATCGCCGACGTCGGACTGGCCGGCCTGCCGAACGCCGGCAAGTCCAGCTTGCTCGCCGCATTGACGCGGGCCCGACCCAAGATCGCGAACTATCCGTTCACCACGCTCACGCCCAACCTCGGCGTCGCTCGCCTCGACGACCGCGAGCTCGTGATCGCCGATATCCCGGGCTTGATCGAGGGCGCGAGCAAAGGCGCCGGCCTCGGTGAGGAGTTCCTCCGGCATATCGAGCGCACGCGCCTCATCGTCCATGTCGTCGACGCGTCACTCCCCGATCCCCTCGCCGCCATCGCGACCATCGACACGGAGATCGCCGCGTACGGGCATTCACTCAACGAGCTGCCCGAGCTGTTCGCCCTGAACAAGATCGATCTCGCGGAGGCGCGCGACGCGGTGCCTGGGATCGTCGAGGCCCTCGAGGCCGAGGGCCGCGAGGCGATCGCCGTCTCCGCCGCGTCGGGCGAGGGCGTCGACCGTCTCAACAAGCGCATCTTCGCGCTCTGCGCGGCGCGGCCGAAGCCCGAGGCCGCCGTGCCGACCGAGCGGCGGATCGTGTTCGCGGGCGGCGCGAAGGACGTGAAGGTCTCTCGCGAGGGTGAGGCGTATCGCGTCCGCGGCGATCGCCTGGAGCGGCTTGCGGCGGGGATCGACTGGGACAGTCCCGAAGCATCCGCGTACTTCCACCGCCTTCTCCTCAGGTCGGGCGTCGAGGGAAAGCTTCGGACGCTCGGCGTGAAGAGCGGGGACACCGTGCGCATCGGCAAGCTCGAGCTCGAATGGCTGGATGCCCCGCAGCAGCTGGCAGCTCCGGGCGCGACGAAGAAACGTTGAAATCGCGTGTCGGAGTTTTCGGCGGCACGTTCGATCCGGTGCACGTCGGGCATCTCGCGATCGCGCTCGGCGCGCTCGAATCGGTCCCGCTCGACCGCGTGCTGTTCGTTCCCGCGCGACGGTCGCCACTCAAGGACCGCGACCCGCTCGCGAGCGTTGCGGACCGCGTCAAGATGCTGCAGGCCGCGATCGCCAGCGAGCCTCGCTTCGCTCTCTCGCGGGTCGAGCTCGAGCGTGACGGCGTGTCGTTCACGGTGGACACGCTCGAGGCTCTGCGCTCCGAGGGCGAGCTCTTCCTGATCCTCGGGAGCGACGCGCTCGCTGATCTCGCGCGCTGGCGAGCGCCCGATCGCATCCGCGAGCTGTCGACGATCCTCGTCGCGGCACGGCCCGGCGCCCCGGAGCCGGACCCGATGCATCGTGCACGTGCGTTCGACGCGCCACGGCTCGATATCAGCTCGCGGGAGTTACGCGCCAGAGCCGCCCGCGGTATGTCGCTGCGTTACCTTGTTCCTGACGCAGTGTGGGAGCACATCACAAAACACAGGCTCTATCAGTGAGGGTTAGCGCACACGTTGGTCACCATCGGTGACGGCAGCCACGCGCGCGGAGCTCCCACCACGAGCGCTTGCCGACCTTGTCATCGAAGCGGCGAGCGACAAGAAGGCCGAGGACATCCTGGTGCTCAACATCTCCGAGGTGTCCACCATCGCGGATCTGTTCGTCATCTGCAGCGCGCGCGGCGAGCGGCAGGCGCAGGGGATCGCGGACGGGATCGTGGAGAAGGCGAAGGCAGCCGGGCAGCAGCCGTTCGGCGTCGAGGGTTATGACGGCGGCCGGTGGATCCTCATCGACCTCAGCGACGTCGTCGTGCATGTCTTCGTTCCCGAGGAGCGCGAGCTGTACCGGCTGGAGCGGCTCTGGGGCGATGCGCCCGTGGTGCTCCGGATCGCGTGAGCCTCGCGGCGCATCAGCGCCGCAGGTAGTCGTCGGTCTTGTCGATCCAGTCCTGCCGCGGCGGGCTGAACACGTCGACGT
>JALYLT010000387.1 GCA_030774095.1 Chloroflexota bacterium | reverse complement strand
GTCGCGCGTAGCGCGATGCGCGTGGTCAACGAGCAGTTGCACTCCTGGATGAGCAGATGACCGCCGGGACGGAGCACGCGCGCCGCGCCTCGGAAGAAACGATCGGGAAACGCGAGGTGATGGATGACGTTGTTCGCGATCAGGACGTCGACACTCGCGACCGCGTACGGCAGCGCCTGCGCGTCCACGAGCCGCTTCGCCCACGGCCGCGGCTCGGCATCGGTCAGCTCGAGCGTCCCCGCGTGGAGGAACATCTCGCTGAAGCCGGCGCCGCAGCCGACCTCGACCGCGTACGTTTCGGGCCCGAGGTACCGCTGCATCCACGAGAAGCGCTTGTTCAACAGGAACTTCAAATTCGATCCGGGGCGCTTCGCGTATGCGTCGCGCGCGCGCAGGGCGTCACCCGCGTAGCGGACGAGCATGCGCGACCGATGTTGGTGGTGCTCAGCTACGGCAGTTCACCCACACCACGTTTCGCCGCGCATCATCAACCTCCCTGATCGCCGACTGGACTCGGGCGACATTCTCACGGTCCGGCGGACGGAGCGTCGCGTCGCTACGCGGGAAGCCGCCCCCACACGAAGCGTGTCACGCCGATGATCGCGAGTGCGGCAGCGGTCGACCACGCGATGGCGGACACGAGGGGCGCGTCGAAGTCGGTGCCGGCCTGGACCGCATGGAAGAAGATCGCGACGAAGGCGATGTAGCTGGTGCGGTGGATCCACATCCAGAGCGTGTTGTTCATGCGCCGCTTCAGCCAGCTCGTGACCGTCACGACCATGACGATGTCGAACGCGATGGTCCCGAGCCCGATGGGAAGGAAGTACGGCGCGTAGGGATTGACGAAGGGCACGACGACGTCGATGGGCCGGATCTGCGCGGTCTTGTCGAGCAGCAGCGAGATGATGTGGGCGAACACGAGGGGGAGCCACAGCGGCGTCGTGAAGTCGTGCAGCTTCCGTATCGCCCGGTTCGAGGCGAGGAAGTCGAGCACCGACGTCCGCAGCGCCTCGCCCGACAGGACCGCGATCGAGAGGACGGCGAACGCCGTGAGCCCGGTGATCCGCGCAAGGAACCAGAACGTGAGGTCGTTCATGCGAAAAGGCTAGACGAGCGACAACGCGGGCCCATTCCCTAGGCCGCCAGAACGAACGCCGTCCGGTGACGGTACGCTCGCGCAGCCGTGTCAACGCCGTCGCTGTGGCGACATGCCGATTTCCTGAGGCTTTGGACCGGTCAGACGATCTCCAGGCTCGGGTCAGTCGTGACGCGCACGGCGCTTCCGCTCGTCGCGCTGCTCGTGCTCGGTGCCGGACCCCGGGAGATGGCCTACCTGGTCATTTCGGCGAGCGCCGGGGTACTTCTGGTCGGACTCGTCGCGGGCGCCTGGGTCGATCGACTTAGAAGACGACCCATCCTTGTGTGGACCGACATCATCCGCGCGGCGCTGCTGTTCTGGGTGCCGGTCGCCTACGCGATCGGCGCCCTCCGGATCGAGCAGCTGTACGCGGTCGCCTTCATCGAAGCCTGCCTCGCGTCGCTGTTCAACTCGGCATATCCCGCCTATGTGCCATCTCTCATCGGCACCGACCGTGTCGTCGATGCCAACAGCAAGCTTGCGACGAGCTCTTCGATCGCCGAGATCGGCGGCCCGGGGCTCGCCGGGACGCTCGTGCAGATCGCCGGCGCGCCTTTCGCGATCCTCGTCGATGCGTTCTCATTCGTGGTCTCGGCGGTGTCTCTCGCGTTGATCCGCAGTCCGGAACCGCTACGACCCACGCGCGACACGACCACACGGATCGCGCACGAGATCATCGAGGGTCTCTGGGCCGTGCGGCGTCACGCCGTCGTCTACCCGCTCGCGCTGAGATCGATCCTCGGCCACGTGTTCGGTTCGTTCTACGGCGTCCTCTATTCCCTCTACCTCTTGCAGGACCTGCATCTCGACCCGTTCCTTCTCGGCATCGTCATCTCGGCCGGCGGGGTCGGCTCGCTGGTCGGGTCGGTGTTCGCCTCGCGCGTGATCCGAGCTCTCGGGATCGGCCGCGCGATCATCTGGATGGCGCTCGGCGCGTCCGCCGTCGGCGTGCTCACCCCGCTGGCCCAAGGTCCGGTGGCGCTCGCGACGCTCATGGTGTTCCTGCCGCAATTGATCGGCGATGGACTGCAGACGATCGAGGGCGTCGGTGAGATCTCGCTCGTCCAGGGGCTCATCCCCGATCGGATCCTCGGTCGCGCGAACGCGACGCTCGAGGTCGTCTCGCACGGCATCGGCTACCCGATTGGCGCTCTCATCGCTGCCGTCATCGCCGAGCAGGTCGGCGTGCGCAGCGCCATCG
>JALYLT010000386.1 GCA_030774095.1 Chloroflexota bacterium | reverse complement strand
CGGGATCGACCTCACGAAGCTGTTCGTTGGCTCGGAGGGCACGCTCGGCATCATCACGCGCCTTCGGCTCCGCGTTCAGCCGCGACCACCCGCGCGTGGCGTCGTGCTCGCCGGCTATGCGGCGCTCGAGGACACCGTCGCGTCGCTCGACGATCTCTTCGAAGCCGGCGTCCTGCCGTCGACGGCGGAGTTGCTCGATCGCAGCGCGGTCGACGCGCTCCAGCGATGGAAGCCCGACCTCGGGCTACCCGACGGTGAAGCGGTGCTCTTCATCGAGGTCGAGGGGACGCCCGACCACGTTGCATCTTCGGTCCGCTACGTCGACGGGATCGTCCGCCGCCGCGCGACCACGACCAAGTTCGCCGAGGCGGAAGCGGACATCGCGAAGCTGTGGGCTGCGCGCAGCGGTCTCGCGGCGGCGGCCGCGCTCGCGCATCCCGACAAGCACCGTATCTTCGCCGGCGAGGATCTCGCCGTTCCGCTCTCGGAGATCCCGCGCACGATCCGCCGCGCGCGCGAGCTCAGCGCCGAGCTGCGCATCGCGGTGATCTTCTACGGCCACTTCGGCGACGGAAACGTGCATTCAGCGATCCTCATCGACCCCTCGGACACCGACGAGGTCCGCCGGGCGGACGAGCTCGCCGACCGGTTGCATCGACTGGCCATTGAGGTCGGCGGCACCGTCACGGGAGAGCACGGCACCGGCGCGGTGCGCCAGCCCTACATGCGCGCGGAGCACGGCGACGCACTCGATCTCATGCGCAAGGTGAAGGCTGCCCTCGACCCGAAGGGGATCTTGAATCCGGGAAAGATCTACGGCCAGTAGCCCAGCGCGCTTCGTCATCGCGGTCGGCAGTGGCAAGGGCGGTGTCGGCAAGTCCACCGTGGCGCTCAACCTCGCACTCGCGCTGCGGGTGCGCGGCCAGGTCGGCCTCCTCGATGCCGATGTGTATGGGCCGAACGTTCCGCAGATGCTCGGGCTGCGGCGCGAGACGTGGACCGAGGGATGGACGCTTGCACGGGCAGGCGGACCTGAGGCTCAGCGACGCATCCCGGCGATCGAACGTCACGGACTGAAGCTCGCCTCTGCTGGCTTTGTCCTCGGTGAAGACCAGGCGATGGGCCTGCCTGCGATGAGCATCGACCTGCTTGTGAAGCAGCTCATACGGTCCGTTATCTGGGGCGAACTCGAGTTCCTGGTCGTCGACCTGCCGCCTGGTACCGCGGACGTCGCTCATACCGTCATGCGGGAGCTGAAGATCTCGGGCGCGATCGTCGTCGTGACGCCTCAAGAAGTGGCTCATCTCGACGCACGAAAGGCCGTAACCATGTTCCGGCACGCGGGAGTCCACGTTCTCGGCGCCGTCCAGAACATGAGTGGGCTCACTTGTCCCAGCTGCGGCGAGCGCATCTCACTCTTTCCCACCGTCTCGGCGGCCCGGGCGATCTGGCAGATGGAGGTCGACAAGCTGGGTGAGATTCCATTCAGCGGCGCACTTGGGGCTGCCGCCGAAGATGGATCGCCGATCGCGATCAGCGCGCCCGACTCGGCGATGGCGCATTCCTTCACGGCGCTGGCGCAGGAGGTCGTTACGCGGCTCGACTAAAGGACGCGCGCTGACCACCTCGATGAGACGCTCGTCGTCGTAGCGCGCCGCGACGCCGTCCTCGAGCGCGATGCCCGGCGCGAGACCGGCCGCGATCTCACGTGCGTACACCGGACGGCGCGCCTCCTGCGAGTCGTAGTGCGGACACGCGCTGCCAGCGAGGATGCCGAGGCCATCACGGAGTGCACCGAGTCTCGGAGTGAACGAGTCCGTGATCCCTCCCTCGAACCAGCACAGGCACCCCGCGGACCACCCGCTCAGCACCGTGCCGCTCGCGTACGCGGCGCGCAGCGCGTCCTCAACGCCGTGCAGCCGCCAGATGGCGAGCATGTTGGCGGTGTTGCCGCCGCCGACGATCACGACATCCTGCGACTCAACAAGCGCGCCGATGTCGTCGACGACACGATCGAACAGGGCGAGGTGGCTCGGTTCGCAGTCGACGCCCGCGAGCGCCTGATAGAAGGTCAGCAGGTACCCCTCGCCGTCACCGGACGCCGTACCGAGGAAGAGCACCCTTGGGCGCGGGCGGCGCGCCAGCCCGAGGAGATAGCTCGTCAGCGCCGGAAAGAGCAGCTGCTGACCACCGCAGGCGACGATGCGCCTTACCACCGGGCGATCCTCCTTAAGCTGGCCGCGTCGCGCCGCGGGAGACGATGAACGCGACGGCGGCAAGGATGATGGCAGCCCCGATGAGCATCGACGCGGTCACCGCCTCGTTCAGTACGACGGCTCCGAGGAGC
>JALYLT010000385.1 GCA_030774095.1 Chloroflexota bacterium | reverse complement strand
TGAGCGGCGGGCACTACCGCGACCTCGCGGAGCAGAACCGCGTGCTGCGGCTTCCGGTCGAAGCGGAGCGGGGGACGATCGTCGACCGCAACGGCAAGGTGCTCGCGCGCAATCTCCCCGGCTTTGCCGTCACGGTCATCCCGGTGGATGTTCCGCGCGCGAAACAGGCGGAGCTCGCGCAGCGCCTGGGCGCGCTCGTCGGTCGAGACGCGGGCGACGTCTCGAGCGCGATCGATGTACAGCGCGCGCGCAACCCGTACGAGCCGGTGAAGATCTCTCTGAAGCCGGTCGCGCGCGACATCGCGCTGTTGCTGTCGGAGCGCGGCGAGATCTTCCCCGGCGTGCGCGTCGAGGCAGAATCGATCCGTTCATACGCGGACGCGGTCCTCTACTCGCCGCTGCTCGGTTACGTCGGTCCGGTCACCGAGGACGAGTTCGCAGCCCTCCGCGAGAAGGGCTATCTGCAGACGGACCTCATCGGCCGCACCGGACTCGAGTACGAGTACGAGCAGTACCTTCGCGGCGGGTATGGCTGGCGGGAGATCGAGCGCGACGCGGCGCAGCGCGAGATCAAGCAGCTCGCGTTCTCACCGCCGACGACCGGCAACAGCCTGGTGCTCACGATCGACGACCGCCTGCAGAAGCTGATCGAGGGCGAGCTGAAGAAGGGCGTCGACCAGGATCTCTTCACCCAGGCCGTCGGTATCGCGATGAACCCGCAGAACGGCGAGATCCTCGCGATGTACTCGAACCCCGGCTATGACAACAACTGGTTCATCAACGGCATCACGCCCGAGCAGATGGCGCAGCTGAACGGCGACGACCGGCACCCGCTCGTGAACAAGGCGATCGGCGACATCTACCCACCGGGTTCGACCTTCAAGATGGTCACCGGCCTTTCCGCGCTGAGTGAGGGCGTCGCGAACCGCAACACGGTCGTGAACGTGACGTCGAACGTGCTGAGTGTCGGTGGCTTCAACTTCTACGACTGGCGCGCCCACGGGTCGCTCGATTTCGTCAATGGCTTCGCGCACTCGAGCGACATCTACTTCTACACGCTGGGCGGTGGCAACCCGAACACCGGGCGCGCCGGCGTCGGTCCGGAGGCGATCTACAAGTACGGCAGCGACCTCGGCTTTGGCGCCAAGACCGGCATCGATCTTCCCGGCGAGGCGACCGGGATCATGCCGAGCCCCGAGTGGAAGCAGCAGGCGTTCGACGAGGCGTGGACGATCGGCAACACGTACCACGAGTCGATCGGTCAGGGCTTCGTCGCGGTCACGCCGCTGCAGCTGCTCAACGCATACTCGATCGTCGCGAACGGCGGAACGTTCTACCAGCCGCATCTGTTGAAGCAGGTCGTCGGTCCGCAGGGGAACGTCGTCTTCACACAGCAGCCGAAGGTCGTGCGCAAGGTCGGCATCACCCAGGACAACCTCACGCTGCTGCGGGAATCCGCACGGCGCGTGGTCACCATCGGCCACGCCTTCATGCCGAATGCGAAGCTGCCGATCGCCGGGAAGACCGGGACGGCCGAGTTCGGCTCGTCGGCGGGCAAGGACAGCGCCGGCCGCAACAAGCTCGGCTTCCACAACTGGTTCGTGTCGTTCCTGCCGAAGGCGGACAACACCGATCCGACGGCCGAGATCGCGATGGTCATCTTCACCTTCGACTCCAGCCGCTCGCTGTGCGAGAACTGCTTCAACCCCGCCGTCGGGATGACGCAGCGGATCCTCGAGGCCTACGTCTTGGGGCCAAAGTGAGCGTCAAGGCGCTCGACATGCGGCGCTCTTCCGCCTCGCCGCTGCATGACCGTCCGCACGCGCGACGCCTCGATCAGGTCGATCCGTACCTGCTCATCGCGACGCTGCTTCTGATCGGGTACGGGCTGGTCATGACCTACGCCGTGACAGTCGAGTCCCGCACCCTCACCGGCGATCCGATGCAGTTCGTCATCCGCGGCGCGCTGTGGGCGGCGATCGGCGTCACGGTCATGGTGTCGGTCGCGATGTTCGACTACGCCTGGCTCGGCACGTTCGCGCCGCTCTTGTACCTGCTCACGCTGGGCCTGCTTGGTGTGGTGCTCGCGATCGGCACGTCGTCTCTCGGCGCGCAGCGCTCGGTGAACTTCGGCGGCCTGTCGTTCCAGTTCAGCGAGGTCGCCAAGGTCCTCATGATCGTGGTGCTCGCGAAGTTCTTCGCCGACCGCACTGCCAAGATCGGCTCGCCTCTGACGGTGCTCAGCGCCCTCGTGTTCCTCGGACCCGCGGTGTTGCTCGTGTACCGCCAGCCGGACCTCGGCACGAGCCTCGTCTTCGTCGCGATCTTCTTCGGCATGGCGTTCATGGCCGGCGCGCGCCTCT
>JALYLT010000384.1 GCA_030774095.1 Chloroflexota bacterium | reverse complement strand
GCGGCTCGCGGCTGGCGAACACGCGGCCGACGACGCCCTCGCCTGGGCGAAGCGCGGCGTCGTCCGGCATGCGACCAGCGGCGTCGAAGTTCTCCGCGAGTCGGAGAAGGCCGGCCTCGTCGTCCCAGGTGTAGAGCGACGCGCTTCCCTGACCGAAGAGCTGGACCGCGCTCCTCAGGATCATGTCGAAGACCTCATGTGGATCGGTGCGCGCCGCGAGGGTGGCTCCCGCGCGCTGCAAGGCCAAGAGCCGCTCGTTCTCTCTCTGACGCGCTTGGAAGAGGCGCGCCGTCTCCATCGCGACGCGAAGCTCGCGCGCGACCGCTTCGACGAAGCGGACCTCATCGGATGTCCAGTCGCGTGGGAGGTCGGCCTGATCTAGAGAGAGCGTTCCGGCGAGCTCGCCCGCGACGAGGATCGGCGTCGCGATGACCGAACGCGCCCCCGCGTCCGTAGCGCTCTGTGCGACACGAGGATCGGCGAGAACGTCACGTACCACGATGGTGCGCCCGGTCTCGGCGGCGAGACGCGCGACCGGCAGCGCGCGATGCCCTTCGCCGACTGCGGCGATACCCGCGGCGTCCCACTCGTACGTCACGAGCAGCCCGTCCGGCGTCGCGCCGGTCGTGGCGAGGACGCGATCGACACGTAGCGCGCGTCCAAGCTCCTCGACCGTCCCCTTCAGCACCTCGACCGGATCGAGCGAAGCGCGCGCTCGCCGGGAGATGCGGCTGACGAGCTCCTCCCGATCACCGCGAGACTGCGCCTCCCTGAGCGACAGCGACGTGCGGATCGCGCCGGCGACGAACTGGCCGAGGACGAGCACGAGCTGCAGCCGATCGGCGGTGAGCGATCCCGCTCGCTCTCCAGCCGCCACGACCGCGCCGACCAGTCGCTCCTGGGAGATGAGCGGCATCGCGGCGAACGAGTGGATCCAGCTCGCGTTCGGAAGGTCGCGCGCAAGCAGACGCCACTGCTCGCCGCCGCCCGTTGTGTCGGGAAGCACGAGCGACTGGCGGTGATCGAAGACGCGCGCGCGCATCGCGGTCGGCAACGACGCCGCCGAGTACAGCTTCGCCAGGAGCTGGCCACTGTGCGGCCCGTCCTCGGCGACCAGGCGGAACGCTTCGGCGACGTCGTCGTGGACGAGCAGGCCGAGCGTGACTCCCGGGTCGAGCCCGCGCCGTGCGCTCCGCAGGTACTGACCGGAGATCTCGCCGAGATCGAGCGAGCCGGAGAGGGCTTGGCTCAGTGCGAAGATCGAACCGATCTCGGCGTCGCGGACCGCGCTGTCACCGCGCGCACCCTCGAGAGCCGCTTGGAGGCGGTAGAGCGCCATCCCGGCGATGATGCTGATGCCCAGCCAGACCACGAAGGAGACGACATCGATCGAGCCGATGAGGGCCTCGGGGTCGGGGACGCTGAGGTTCGCGCGGCCAAGCTCGACCCCATAGACCGCGTGGACGGCAAGGAAGACCAGCGCGGCATAGATCGTCGAGGCCGCGATGTAGAAGCTCAGCGATCGTGGGAACCGACGCATCTCGCCCCTTCCTTCGAGGGAACATTAACGGGCCGACACCGCCAAGACTCCCCTCCCACCGCGATCGGTGGGTACACTGGGAACAAGACTGCGCGAGGAGGGATGACGTGCCGGCGATGAATTTCGTGCCGATGGTCATCGAGCAATCCGGGCGAGGCGAGCGCGCCTACGACATCTTCTCGCGCCTGCTGAAGGAGCGGATCATCTTCATCGGGGACGCCGTCGAGGACACGATGGCGAACCTCATCATCGCGCAGCTGCTCTTCCTCGAGTCAGAGGATCCCGAGAAGGACATCTACCTCTACGTCAACTCGCCCGGCGGCGTCGTGACCGCGGGCCTCGCGATCTACGACACCATGCAGTACCTCAAGGCTCCGGTGAGCACCATCTGCGTCGGACAGGCGGCGTCGATGGCCGCGGTCCTCGTGTCGGCGGGCGCGAAGGGGAAGCGCTATGCACTGCCGAACTCGCGGATCATGATCCACCAGGGCTCCGGCGGATTCCGCGGCAACACGCCCGACGTGCTCATCCAGGTGAAAGAGCTCGAGACGCTCGTCGACAAGCTCACGCGGATCCTCGCGCATCACACCGGTCAGGACGTCGAGAAGGTCCGTCGCGACTCGGAGCGCGACCGCTTCATGAGCGCGGAAGAGGCGAAGACCTACGGGATCATCGACGAGATCTTCGTCGGCAAGGATTCGCTCATCTCCATCGCTAAGGCGGCGGAGGACAAGGAAGCGAAGGAACCAAAGGAAGTCAAGGAACGCGTCCCAGTGGCGGCCCGTTAGGTCATGACGACCACCGCCAAGGGCGGCAAGCCGTATCGCTGCT
>JALYLT010000383.1 GCA_030774095.1 Chloroflexota bacterium | reverse complement strand
TTCACGAACCGGACGACGCGGTCGATCTTCTCCGGGTCGAAGAACGTGAATTGCTGCTGGTAGCGGAGCATCTTGAGCAGCGGCTCGCCCAGCACGGTGAAATGCAGAGCCGGCCGCTCCACCGTCGCGAGGCTGAACATGGTCTGCTGCGCCAAGGTGGTCTTGCCGGTCCCCGGGGCCCCGGCGATGAGGGTGAGGCTGTACTCGGGTAATCCGCCACCCAGCACTTCATCCAAGCCGGGTACCCGGGTGGTCAGGCGATTGATCGGAACCACTGGCCGCTCCGTCCCGCTCTTCACGCGTGCTCCTTCCGACGCTGGCGGCCTGACGCTCCGAGCGGTGCGTCCGGCCAACGCTGGCGAATGAGTTTCTCCGTCAGATCGTCGCCGATGAACCTCGCGAGCAGCGCGATGACATGCGCCAGAAACGCCACGAGGGCGTCGTGCCCGGCGCCCGTCGCGTGCGGACCTTCGAGATAGACGTCGGACGTTCCCACCCCGACCCCTTCGAGAACGGGATACTCGGCTCGAGCGAGGTACAGCGCTCGTCCGAGGAGCGCGCGGTAACCCTCCGAGGAGACCAGCCGGGTCATACCGGCAGACAGCTTCGTGGTGACACGCTGGGCCGCCTCCAGCGGCGTCCTTGCGTGTGGCCGATCCTCCATCTCGTGCGCCAAGAGCCAGCGCGCCAGCTTCTGGTGCGCTGGGGTCACCATGTCGAACCGCCTCTCGATCAGAACGGGGCAACTGTATAGGTGGTCTAGCCAGCGGAGGGGCCGCCCCGGCCGTCTAGTCCTTCGGCGAATACGCGGCGCAGAGCATCCCGAAATAGGTCGGCGCCTCGTACGAGAGGAAGTCGCCGCGCCAGCGCTCGGCGATTGCGCCGTGAAGCATCAGCATCTGCCAGAAGCTGTCGGCCTTCGCCTCGGCGACGAACGCCTGATCGAAGCGGAGCAGCTCATCGAGCGCGTCGCGCTTCACGAGCTCCACGACGCGGTCGTCGAACTCCTTCGATGCGGGGCTGAACCCATACGGACCCTTCGGGTCATGAGCATGGCCGTGGTCGCACGAGGCGATGAGCGCGACGCGCTTGCCGGATGCCTCGGCGGCCTTCGCGATCGCACGACCGGCGGTGACGTGCGCGTCCCAGGGAAGATCGCGCGCGGGCGCGACCATGACGATCGGCTTGGGCGGGTCGTCGCGGCCGCCCATGAAGTGCAGCGGCACCTGCGTGCCCCAGTCCATCGGGAACACGGCGGCCGCGGTATCGTTCGCGCCGTAGCTCACCGCGGCGATCGGGACGCCCGCTTCGCCGACCGCGACCGCGATGTCTATCGCGAAGTCGCGGTCCACGGGGACGCGCATCGCGATCGGCTTTGCCCCGCTCTCGAGCGTTCCCGCCATCGTGCCTGCGAGGACGACGGCCATGCCGCGCTCGACGTGGATGTTGTGTGGCGTCAGCACGACGGTGACTTCGGGTGACGTCGCGGCGAAGCGACGACCGAGATCTTCCATCGCCGCGCGCGTCTTCGCCGCGAGCGCGCGCTCCTCGGGCTTGCACCACTCCGCGATCGCCATGCTGCCGTGCGGCGCGATCGCCGCGAACACCAGGGCCACCGGTCAGCTGAGGCGCGCGGTGACCATCGCGAGAATAATGAGCGTGCCGATCGCGAGCTGGATCCGTCCGACCGTCCGGATGCGGGTCAAGAGCTGACCGGATTCGGCGGCCGCAGCGGCGTCGCCCGCGGTTGCTTTCGGACCGAGCGTCAGCATCCGCTGTGTCCAGGGAACGACGGTCGCACGCACGAGGGCGTACAGCCCGAATGCGAGGACGATGCCCAGGCCGAGAACGATGCTCCAGCGTGACCCCAGCGGCTCCTGAAGCTGTTGTGCTCGCCCCGACGCAAACAGGTTGAGCACGCCCGTCACGAGCGTGAGCTCCGCCACGCGAAGGATGTAGAAGATCTGTCGCGGCGCCAGCTGTGCAGAGACCGGTCCGCGCGCCGCCGCCGGAGCAGCCAGAAGGGCTGGCAGCTGTACCAGCAGCGTGTAGAAGCCGCCGCCGATCCAGAGGATGCCGGCGAAAACGTGCAGAAACTGCGTAATGAGGCGGAAGAGATCACCCATGAGCCGGGATAATGACAGTGATGGCTGGGACCCGCATCGATTACTACGAGCTTCTGGGCGTGCCGCGGACCGCGACGGCGGATGAGATCCGCAGCGCGTACCGGAGGCTCGCGCGCCAGCACCATCCCGATACGAGCCAGACGTCCGACGGCGGCGAGCGCTTCAAACAGGTCACCGAGGCCTACGAGGTGCTCTCCGACGCGGAGCGGCGCCAGCGCTACGACATGTTCGGCAACGGACAGGGTCTCGGCGACTTCGGCATC
>JALYLT010000382.1 GCA_030774095.1 Chloroflexota bacterium | reverse complement strand
TGGCCACGCTGCGCGCGATCGAGACCTCGGTCGGCGATGCCGCCGCTCAGGGTCTGCTGAAGCTCTGCCTGCTCGAGTCGATCGTCGCCGGAAGTCGCCAGAGTGCCGTCGCCGGGCACGGCGCGCCGCTCCGTATCGACAAGGGACGCGCTCGCCGCGGCCACGCCTCGCAGACCCGCGAGGTGAACATCTGGCTCGAGTACGAGCGCACCGTGCGCGAGCTCGTCGCGTGGCTCGCGCAGCACGAGCACCGCACGCCCGCGTCGCGCGGAGCGCTCCTGCTCGATCCGGGCGACGCGGACCTGGTCCTCTGCCAGGCGCCTGTCGAAGACACGCTCGGCGGATGGAGCACGGTGGCGAGCGCGCTGCTCCTCGGCGCGAAGACGCTGCGCCCGATGGACACCGGCGAGGGCCGGCTCGCGGCGCGCGAGCGACTGCTGCGCACCCTGCGCGCGGCGCTCATCGAAGCGCATCGCGTTTCGCGTCCCGAAGCGGCCGCCGTCGTCTACGTTCCGCACGCCGACGCGGCGACGATCGCCGCATGTGTCTTGGCCGGTGCGGGCGCCGGCTATCGCCTGCGCGCGATCCTCTATCAGCGCGACGCGCATGCCGGCGCGTACGGCTCGCCGGCCGCGGCGGTGTGCGACTTCGACCGCGACGTGCCGCTGCTGCGCGACCAGTCCGCGGCGGATGCGGGGCTCATCGAGGACGCGATCCGCGCCGGCGTCCGCGACGCGGTGCTCGCGCGCGGTGAGCCCGTGCGTGAGGACGTCGCCGCGGTCGCGGCGCTGCAGGCGCTCGCGGCGAAGGGGCTGCTCGTTCCGATCGCGCTCGCTCGCGCCGGCGGCGTATCGGAGCTCGAGCTCTTCCTCGACCACTTCAGGTCAGCCCTCGCCGATGGACGGCGCACCGGGATCACGCGCGTGCCGCTCAGCGACGATGCCGACGACGTCGTGTACGCGATCAACGAAGCGCCCGACGCGACGCCGCTCGGCGACCGCGTCGAGTGGGCGGTCTGGGGTCTCCTGTCGTCCGCGCGCGAGGTCGACACGCGCTCGCTGCTGCGCCGCGTCTACGCGCTGTTCCGCGGGATCGAGACGCCGGACCGCGAGCTCATCGAACGCTGCGTCGCCGCCTATGCGACGCAGACCGATGAGGGGAGGTGGCGCCTCCTGGATCAGGACGCGCTGGTCGCGCGGCAAGCATCGCAGGCGCAGGTGCTAGCGGAGCTCATCGATGCCGGGCACCGGCTCGGGTTCAAGGTGCATGTCGGCCGCGACGTCGACCGGCGCGCGGTCCCGAGTTCGCACGCCGAGCGCGGCCGTGTGCTCACCGATCTCCTCGGCGAGGCCGAGCGCGCGAGCGGCCCATCGCGCTTCGTGCGCGGCGCTTCGGAGGCCCTCGATTTCGTCGACTGCGTCTGGTACGACAAAGGCCGGATGGTGTTCCTCTGGCAGGTGGACTGGACTGCGCGGATCCATCGCAGCATCGTGGCCCTGGGCGAGGCGATCCCGGATGACGATCGGGTGTTCCGGTTCCTCGCTGTGGCCGACGAGCGGACCGCCCTGGTGCACGAAAAGCTGCATCGCTCGCCGGCGGTGGCGGAGGTCGTTCGACGCCGGGGCTGGCGGTTCGTAAAGTGGAATGCATTGCGCCGGTGGCTAGGAGACGCGCAGGCTAGCCTGGACGGCCTCGAACCCGTTCTTGGCCTCGAACCTGCGGTGGAACAATCGGGCCAACAGCTAGCGTTCAGGTGGTAAGAGGACACAAAGGAGCCGCATTGATGGGCAAGCCACAAGTCGTCACCGATCAGACATTCGAGCAGGAGGTCCTGAAGTCGGACGCTCCCGTGCTCGTCGATTTCTGGGCGACGTGGTGCGGTCCCTGCCGCATGGTCGCGCCGGTCCTCGAAGAGGTCGCCAGCGAGCAGGGCGACAAGATCCGCGTCGTGAAGCTCGATGTCGACGCCAATCCGATCACCGCTGGACGCTTCGGCGTCCGCGCGATCCCGACGATGATCGTGTTCAAGAATGGCCGTGAGGCCGATCGCATCGTTGGATACCACCCCAAGCCCCAGCTCATGACGAAGCTCACTCCGCATTTAGCGATGGCGGCGCCTAGCGCGGCGCCAAGCGCATCTGCGGCGCAGTCGGCACCGACGAGCGCTGGGCAAAACGGCCAGACGCCTCCGACACCGCCACTCGGCGGGTCGCCCACGAGCAGCACGCCCAACGCCGGCGTCGGCGTCACCAAGATCCACTAGCGTGCGAGACACGTCGGGCACGCCGGGTGAGAAGATCCTCGACCCGGTATGCGGGATGATCGTGGACATCGCGGACTCCCGCGAGCACGGGCTCACTCTGGAGATGGACGACCGCGAATACGCCTTC
>JALYLT010000381.1 GCA_030774095.1 Chloroflexota bacterium | reverse complement strand
GGCCTTGAATCCGATGACGCTGAAATATGTCGTCATCGCGGGTAACGACTACGTCGTGCCCTTCTATCGCCAGCCGGACCAATCCGGCCTGGGAAGTGAGAAGGACTACCACCCGGCAGTGCTGGACACGACGGCAAGCCAATCGAGCCTAAGGCTCGGTTACGTGCTGACTCAGGACTTCTATGCCAGCACGCGCGCGATCTCGCGTTTCGATCACCAGCTGTACCTGCCCGATCTCGCCGTTGGCCGCCTGGTCGAGTCGATCGGCGACATGGGCGCGGTCATCGATGCGTACGTCCTTGCGAACGGCTCCGTCGCACCAACACGAGCGCTCGTCGCGGGCTATGACTTCCTTTCCGACACCGCGGGCTTCATCGCCGATCAGCTCACCGCGAATTCGCTCACCGTCGACCGGCAGCTGATCCAGCCGGTTGGCGACTCACCCAGCGATCCGACCGCGTGGACCGCGGACCAGTTGAAGACGAAGCTCTTCGGCGCGACGACGTACGGCATCCTGAGCTTGAACGCGCACTTCTCGGCGAACACCATGCTCGCCGCCGACTTCGCCACGCGTGTCGTGACCGCGGACGTGACAGCGCTTGCCGTGAGTGACACGAGGTTCCGCAATGCGCTGATCCTGTCCACCGGCTGCCACTCGGCCTACAACATCGTCGATCCCGACGCGACGGCGCTGACGCAGCCCATCGACTGGACGCAGGCCTTTGCCGCGCGCGGCGCGACGGTCGTGGGCGGGACCGGCTACCAGTACGGCGACACCGACTTCATGAAGTACAGCGAGCAGATCCTCGGCAACACCACTCTGCAGCTGCGCTACGGGACCGGGCCGGTCGCGATCGGCACCGCGCTCGCCAACGCCAAGCGCGCCTACGTGTCGTCGCTGCCGTCGCTCGGTGGGATCGACGAGAAGGCCCTCGCGGAGGCGACGCTCTACGGCCTGCCGATGCTCGGGTACAACCTGCCGGCCGGCACCCGCCTCCCGCCGCCGACGACGACCACGCTCGGTGGCCTCACGCAGCTCACGCCGTCCTTGTCTCTCGGCACGCTCACGCCGCTCTACACACTCCACCGCAACACGCGGACGCTCGACGTCCTCGGCGGCGGCACAGCGACGGCGATCTACTACGACATCGACCTGAACATCGCGGTCAAGCCCGAGTCGCCCGTGCTGCCGCAGTTCACGACCGGCGTCGGCGCGGCGGCGCGCGTGGTGCGCGGGGCGGTCCTATTCGACGCGACGTATGTCGACGAGCCCGGTGTCACGCCGTTCACGGACGTCGCGACGACCGAGGTCCGCGGCGCGCACCCGCGCTACGTCACAGACGTCTTCACGCCGGTGCGCCCCTTCGACCTCAATCAGTTCGCCGGAGAGAATCTCGTGAGCACGCCGTTCCAGTTCCGCTCGACGGACGGCGGAACGACCGGCGTCGCCCGGCGGATCACCAACGAGCAGTTCCGCCTCTACTACTTCGACCCCAAAGCGGCGACCACGGCGGCGGCCCTTGCTGCTGCACCGGTCGTCTACAACGTCACGCTCGTGCCGAACGATGGCGACGCAAGCCTGGTGGACGTCGACGTGACGGTCGGCGGTCTTCTGGCCGCCGGTATCCAGGAGGTCTTCGTCACGTACAGCGCGGAAGGCAACGGGTCGCTGCACGGCCACTGGACATCGCTGAAGCTCACGCCGGGCACGCAAACATCCCTCCCCAACGGCGCCGGCTTCGCGCAGCACTACACCGGCAGCATCCCGCGCGGCACGAGCCTCACCGCGGATCTGCGGTCGTTCGTGCAGGCGGTCGGCGGCAACGGTCTTGTAACCTGGGCGAGCAACGACGGTGCGTACTACCAGGTCATCGATGAGACCGCGACGGCGGCGGATCCGAAGGCGTCGACCGAGCTGACCCTCGCCGTGCCGGCCTCGGGCACCTACCGATCGACGGTCGACGTGAGCGCGACGCTGACGACACTCGGCGCGGGTCTTGGTGGAAAGCGCGTCTCGTTCCGCTCCGGCGGGGTTCGCGTGGACGCGATCACCGACGCGGACGGCTTTGCCGAAGCGCCGCTGATGCTCGTCTCGGCACCCGGCCTCGCGACGGTCAGCGTTGGATTTGCGGAGGACGAGAACTACCTCGGTTCGGGCGCGCAGGCGTCGATCGACGTGCTGAAGGCGCCATCGACCTTGACTCCGCTCGACAATTCCCCGCTGCCGGTCGGCGGCAGCGTTCTCATCGCGACCCTCCGTGGCGGCACCGAGCCGCTGGGTGGCCAGCTGGTGACTCTCACCGGCGGTGGTCGCACAGCGCAGACCTTCACCGACGGCTACGGGCGCGTGCGCCTCGACACTGCGGACGGATTCCCGAGTGGTGCGTATTCGGTCGC
>JALYLT010000380.1 GCA_030774095.1 Chloroflexota bacterium | reverse complement strand
TCGCTGCGGCGAGCGGATCGGCGCGCTGGTCGCGCAGCTGCTTGACGAGCGGCCGGCGAAGCTGCAGCTCGCGTACGCCGGCAAGCTTCTCGAGCTCGACGCCGAGCCGCTACGCGCGACCGTGGTGAAGGGGCTGCTCGAAACATTCAGTGCGGAGCGCGTGAATCTCGTGAACGCGCTCGCGATCGCGCGCTCGCGCGGATTGGTGATCGAAGAGCGACGGGACACCGAGGCGCCGCGCTACGCCGCGCTCCTCACGGTGCGCGTCGGCAACACCGAGGTCGCGGGGACACTCGTGCAAGGCGAGCCGCGCATCGTGCTCATCGACGGGTTCTGGGTGGACGTCCCGGTCGAGGGACATCTGCTTCTCACGAAGCACCAGGACAAGCCCGGTCTCGTCGGCCGTGTCGGGACGCTGCTCGGCGAGCACGACGTGAACATCTCATCGATGCAGGTCGGACGCCTCCACCCGCGCGGTGAGGCGCTCATGATCCTCACGCTCGACGATCCGGTGCCCGATGAGGTGCGCGCACGCATCGGCGCGTTCGCCGATGTCGATCGCGTACGAACCGCGCGCCTGGGGATCTCGGGCAGCTAGCCCGCGAGCGCGCGCAGCCGCGGGAGCAGTGCCGCGGCGCGCTCGACGCCAGAGCGCAGATCGCCACCGCCGAACGGGAAGACGAGCAGCTCGGTGAACCCAGCGCCGATCGCGATCTGTGCGATCCGCAGCGCGCCGTCTTCGTTCTCGGCGCGCACCTGGCTCGAGCGACGGATCGACGCCGGGTCGCGGCCCACCGCCGCGCAGTGCTCGTCGAGGATCTTCGTGAGCGCGAGGGTGTCCTCAGGCTTGGGGGCGTTCGAGTTCCACACGTCCGCGTGCTTCGCGACGACGCGCAGCGTGCGCTTCGGTCCAGAGCCGCCGATCCAGATCGGCGGATACGGCTTCTGGATCGGCTTCGGCTCCGCGATCGCGGCGTCGAGCTGATAGAAGCGGCCATTGAATGTCGCGCGCTCCTCGGTCCAGAGCGCCTTCAGCACGGAACACGCCTCGTCCATCATCCGGATGCGATCCGCCGCGCTTGGGAACGGCAGGCCGTACATCGTGAACTCGGGCTCGTTCCAGGCCGCGCCGAGACCCATCTCGAGCCGCCCCGCCGACAGGTGGTCGACCGTCACCGCGATCTTCGCCAGCAGGCCCGGGTGGCGGTAAAGATTCCCGGTCACGTTGAGACCGATATGCGTGCGCTTGGTGTTCTCCGCGACGGCGCCGAGGATCGTCCAGCCGTCGAAGATGAGCTTCGTCGGATCGTTCCCGAGCGCGATGAGGTGGTCGAACGGCCAGATGTGGTCGAAGCCGGCCTCGTCCGCAATACGCCACGCCTCGCGCTGCGCCTCGATCGTATGGACCTGCTGCGAGAGCTTCAGGCCGATGCGAAGTGGATGCGTCACCACACCGAGGCTAGCGTGACTACGATTCGAGCGTGCGCGCCGATGCCGAGCGCTGGCTGCGTTCACTACCGCAGGAACTCGCTCCACATCGCGAGGTGATGCTCGGGCTGCTCCGCGAGGCCGAGCGCGATCCCGGGATCCGCGTTCTCGTCGTCGGCTGCAGCATCGGCCGCGGCGCGGCCGACGAGCTCTCGGACATTGACGCCATGTACGGAGTCGCCGCGGCCGGCTGGCAGGACGCGGTCCGTGAGAGTGCGGCGCTGGTGCGCCGGATCGGCGATCTCATCGACATGTACCAGCAGATCATCGAGCCCGCTGACCGCACGATTCCCGCGTTCCAGCACACCTTCGCGCAGTACGCGACGGGGGTCCAGATCGATCTCGTCCTCGCCGTCGCGCGGGAGCGCCAAGCGCCACGCCCGGACTGGGTCGTCCTGTACGACCCGGATGAGCGCATCGCGGGCGACGCGAGAGCGAGCGCCGCAACGGAGGAGCAGGTCCGTCAGTGGATGTACGTCGCGCTCGTGCATCTGAGCATGTGCGCGAAGTACCTCACGCGCGGGTCGCTCTGGGAAGCGCAGGCGCAGCTCGACGCGACGCGGGCCGAGCTGTGGCGACTGTGGGCCGCGGCCGAGCGCATCCCGGATCCGCAGTACGGGCTCACCGCGGTGCTCGACGCGCCGGATTGTCCGATGCCGGAGAACATCGAGGCCACCGTTGGCTCGCTCGACCGACGCGCTCTCCGGTCCGCCGCGCTCAGCTGTGGCGACCTGCTCGTCTGGACCTGGCCGCGCGCGATCAGCGCCGTCGCGACCGCCGACCTGGCGATGCCGCCCCTCGCCGAATGGGTGCTGAGGCAGCTCCGCGACGTGGCGACCTAGTACAGTCGTCGTCCCATGGAAGCAGCGCGCTTCGAGCGCAATGTCCGCACCGAGTCCAGCGAGATCTTCA
>JALYLT010000379.1 GCA_030774095.1 Chloroflexota bacterium | reverse complement strand
ATGCAGAAGGCCGGGCTCAGGATCCGGGTGCGCCTCTTCCCGATCGAGGAGCTGCCGGAGGCGTTCGAGGTACTCGTGGTGCCACCCGAGCTTCAGGAGGCCGCCGCGGCCCTCCAGACCGGCGCCCGCATCATCGTGACGAGCCGGCCCGAGGCGCCGGCCGCCGCCGACGCGCTCCTGCGCGAGCTCGAGCGTGGCGAGACCCTGTATGCGGAGAAGGTCCGTCCCGGCGAGCCGAAGATCATGACCCACCGCGGCGGCGACATCCTGTGAGCGAGGAGCTGTCCGCCCGCCTGCGTCGCGTCGAACAGCAGGTCCGCGTCTTCAAGGAGCTGCACCAGAGCGAGCTGCAGATCATCCTCGACGAGCTCACCGACATCGTGAAGCAGGTCGACGCGGAGAAGGCAGCGGCCGCACCACCCGCGCAGACGAGCGAGGTCGATGCCGCCGATCCTGCGGCGTCATCACCGAAGCGGGCCAAGTGGCTCGCCGAGCAAGCGAACAAGGCCGCACCAAAGTCGCGACGCGAGCTGCTGTTCGGAGAGCGCGACAAAGAGACGTAGGTCTCGCGCTGACCGTTGCACTTGATGTAACGGTCCGCGTGAGCGGATCAGAGTTGTCTCATCTGTCGTTATCCCCCGATCGCGCGGGTTCCAGTCGGAGCGCGAGGCGCGCACGATGTGAGCGCAATGGGGAAGGGATTCGCGGCCGCTCTCCTTATCTGCACGCTCGTCACAGCGTGCTCATCCGTCGCGCCCGCTGCCGAGCCAATTGCCGCCGTGGGCATCGCAGCAGTGACGACCACCACGAGTACGTATGAGCCTGAGGTCGAGCGCGCCGCATTGACCTCGCGCGATCGCCTCGCTCGACTGGCTGACGACCCGGAGTGGGGCGTCCTGCCGATCGTCGCGAACGACGCGACCGCGTTGCTCGAACAGCTCGTGACCGTGGAACGTGCGGTGCGCGATCCCGCCGTGACCGGCGCAAAGCTCGCGTTCATGGGACACCTCCAGCAGCTTGTGTATCGACGACTCATCGAGCGCCCGGCCCTGCGCGATGCAGTCTTCGCCGCCATCCCGCCGGACCTGCGCGGCTCCGCTGACTTCAACCTCGCAGCTGGCGCAGACCTCTGGCTCTTCGGTCCGATCCGCGTCACGGAGCTGCCCGAATGGCGGATCGTGTCTGCGCCGCCGATAAACGACCTCCTTAGGTATTACCGCGACGCCGAAGCTGAGTTTGGGGTGTCGTGGAGCTACCTCGCCGCGATCAACCTGGTTGAGACGCGCATGGGGCGGATCCGCGGCGACTCGTACGCCGGTGCGCAGGGACCGATGCAGTTCATGCCGAAGACCTGGGATGCCTACGGGAACGGCGACGTCAACGATCCCCGCGACGCGATCTTCGCCGCGGCCCGCTACCTACGCGCGTCCGGTGCTCCCGCGGACATGGAGCGCGCGATCTGGCACTACAACCACGACCCCGAGTACGTCGACGCCGTCATGAAGTACGCCGCGGTGATGAAGGGCGACCCGAACGCCTTCCGCGGCTACTACGGATGGCAGGTCTACTACCAGACCGCGCACGGCACATATCTGCTCCCGGTCGGCTGGTCCAAGAGCAAACCAGCCTGAGCTTGAGTCGGCGTCGTCCGACCTCGGCACGCAGTCAGTTTTTCGATTTCCTCGCCAGAGTGCTCCTTCGCCAGATGCGCGTTGTACGGCGCCACAAATTCATCGGTCGATCGCGCTGGCCCAAGGGTGATCGTGCAGCGGCATCGCAGCTCGAAGTCGCCAACGGGGGACTTGATTACTACGCGACCAACTCGGTAGAGGTGTTCGAGCACGCGACGGAGTTCTGGGTTGAGGTTCGGAGTCTTCGCCAGCTGGTCGAGCATCTCTCTCGCGACGCGGTCCATGGTCACATTCTCTAACGTCATCGTCATCGTGTGATTGGCTGATCCAGAATCAGCTGTCTTCAGGCTTGGAGTTCGCTACGCCGCGCGACGCCTCCGGTAGAGCCAGACCGTCAGCTCGAGGCCGATGGCCATGAGAGCGAGGACACCGAGCACGACGAGCTCGGGCGTCACCTGGAACGGGAGCGTGGAGCTTTGCGGCGTCGTCGGCGTGCGCGTGATGCCGAACCCGGTTGAGATCGCTGCCTTCTCGGCCAGCGCCGCCTTGCCGGCCGCGTCCAGCGTCACCGAGTAGATCTCAAAGTTGCCGGTTCGTGGCGAGAAGAACAGGAGCTCGGTGCCGTCCTTGTTGAGCTCGAAGGGGCCCTGAGCCTGGATGTTCTGCGCGAGCTCCGTCCGCGCCGTGGTCATGTTGTTCGGATCGACGATCCACAGATCGGTATAGCTCTGGATCGCTGTGACAGTCTCGGTCACGTAGACGAGGCGGCCGTCGGCGAGGAAGA
>JALYLT010000378.1 GCA_030774095.1 Chloroflexota bacterium | reverse complement strand
GCCCAGTCCCGAGAAGGTCGAACTCGCGAAGGTGGCTCAGCCAAGTCCTGACGCGCGGCATCTGGCTGAGGAGCGCGTCAAGCGTCTCGTTGAGGCGTGCGACACGACTACGGACGACGGCGTGCGCGCCCGCGCGCTCATCCAGTTCATGCTGGCGACCGGCTGCCGCGTCTCGGAGGTCATCGGGCTCGACCGCCGGCACCTCGAGCTCGCGCGCGAGGCCCGTACTCCCGCGGATGGCATCCGCGTGGTCGACGAGGTGACCGTGCTCGGCAAAGGCAACCGTCATCGGCGTGCATACCTGAGCCCGCCGGCACGCGAGTGGTTGCAGCGCTATCTCGCGGTTCGCAAGGACAAGGACGCGGCGCTCTTCGTCACGCGCAAGAAGAACGCCGACGGCTCGTATCGGATGACCGTTTGGACTGCGGAACGCATCGTGCGCGACGCGGCCAGGCGCGCGGGACTCGCGGAGGACGTGTCGCCGCACTGGCTGCGCCACGTTGCGATAACGCTCTGGGCAACGGCGAGCTTGCCTTCTGCCCAGCGTCTGGCTGGCCATCGACAGATCGCGACGACGCAGCGCTATCTCGGAACGAGTGACGCGGAGCTGAAGGCGTTCTACAAGAAACATGTTGGCTGAGGCTGCAGCCGCTACCGTGTCACGCGTGCCGCTCGAGCCGGACCGCCACAAGGGCGAGATCGACGACGTGTTGCGCGAGGTCCTCGACGGGCCAGGCGTCACGACGCGCAGCGAGCGCACGGCCGCGCTGGACGGCGCAGGCCCGGAGGCGATGAAGGCGTACCTCACGAAGGTGCGCGAGCAGTCGTATCGGGTAAGCGACGAGGACTTCGGCGCCCTGCGTGAGGCGGGCGTGTCGGAAGACGCCATCTTCGAGCTCACTGTCGCGGCCGCCACCGGTGTCGCATCGCGGCGGCTCGAAGCGGCACGCCGCGCGATGCGGCGAACACTGTAATGCTGCGCCTCGCGGTCCTCGAGCGTGGCCACTCATGGCCGAAGCGGTTTTTGCTCGGAGCGATCGAACGCATCGGCCGGGTCCGCGCCGACGACGTGTTCCGCACGTCCATCTACCGGCCGCGCTTCTTCGGCCACGCTTGGATGCGTTTCGCGCAGAGCATCCTGCGCGGCCCATCGCAGTGGTCCGCTGGCGAGCGCGAGCTCATCGCCGCCATGGTCTCCCGTCTCAACGCGTGCCCGTTCTGCGTCGGCATCCATACGGGCACGGCTACGCTCGGGCTCACGCGTGCAGTGGACATCGCGATGCTCGATAACTGGCGTGGCGCCAGCCTCGATCCGCGGATGGCGGCGGTCTTTGAGCTGCTCGAGAAACGGGCCGCCGATCCAGATTCGCTCGGGCCCGACGACATCGACAGCGTGCGCGCAGCAGGTGTGTCAGACGACGCGATCTCCGATGTCTTCTGCGTCGCGTTCATGTTCGACCTGATCAACCGTCTCGCGAATACGTTCGGCTTCAGTACCGAAACGGAGGAAGGCACGCGGAAGTCCGCAGCCATGCTCCATCGGCTCGGCTACCGGGTTCCGGGCATCCTGTTGCGCTGACGGCGGCGCTTCGTCGCGACACGCTAGCCTGAGGGCATAGCCCTCACGACATCGCCCTCACCGACCGGCACGTCCCAGTCGTTCGCGGCCCTCCGCCATGGTGCATTCCGCGCGTACTTCACGACCGGGCTGCTCTCGATGATGGCCGACAACATCGAACACGTGATCAGCTACTGGGTCATCTTCCAAGCGTTCCACTCCCCCACGCTCGCCGGCTTCGCGGTCATCAGCCACTGGACACCGTTCCTGGTGCTGGGCGTTTGGTTCGGCAGCCTCGCTGACCGCTACGACTGCCGCAAGATCATCATCGCGTCGCAGGCGGCGTTCATCGCGGCGTCGCTCGCGTGGGCGGTGCTGTTCCTCACCGGCACGCTGCAGACGTGGCACGCCGTAGTCCTTCTGATCGTCCATGGTCTCGCCGGTGCGCTGTGGTCGCCCGCGGGCCAGCTGATCATCCACGACATCGTCGGCCACGAGCAGCTGCAGAGTGGCGTGCGTCTCGCCTCGACCGGACGCAGCATCGGCATCCTGTTCGGACCCGCCGTCGGCGGTGCGCTGCTGCTCGGGCTGGGCCCGGCGTACGGCCTCATGGCCAACGCGTTCCTGTATCTCCCGATGACCATCTGGCTCCTGCGCACCCCCTACACCGGCCATCTCCGGACGAGCGCGAGCGACGAGAGCGCGCGGCTATCGCTCGCGGACGCGGTGAGCACACTGCGCGAGATCTCCGGCAATCGCGGGATCCTGGTGATGACCGCGCTGGCCGGACTGAGCTCGCTGTTCGTCGGCAATGCGTATCAGGCGCAGATGCCGGAATTCGCCGCCTGGTTCGGCTCCGC
>JALYLT010000377.1 GCA_030774095.1 Chloroflexota bacterium | reverse complement strand
TTTCAGACATCGCGCATCAGGACTTCATCGTTCGCGGCGAGACGCTCGAAGACATCCGCCGCGCCAAGGAGAACGGGCAGATCGCGTTCATCGCGTCGCTCGAGGCCGCGACGGCGATCGAGAACGAGGTCGACCGCCTCGACATCCTCTACGGCCTCGGCATACGATCGTCGGGCATCGCGTACAGCGAGGCGAACACGCTGGGTAGCGGCTTGAAGGAAGCGCGTGACGGCGGCCTGACCGAATTCGGTCGCCAGGCCGTCAGGCGCATGAACAAGCTCGGGATCGCCATCGACATCTCGCACTCGGGCGACCAGACGTGCCTCGACACGATCGAGGTCAGCGAGAAGCCGATCTTCATAACCCACGCCGGCGCGCGCGGACTCTGGAACACGAAGCGGATGAAGCCGGATGAGGTGCTGAAGGCGATGGCCGCGAAGGGCGGCGTCATCGGCATCGAGGCCGCTCCGCACACGACGCTGACCAAGGCACATCCCAAGCACTCGATCGAGAGCTTCATGGAGCACTTCCAGTACTGCGCCGACCTCGTCGGGATCGACCATGTCGCGTTCGGGCCCGACACGCTGTTCGGCGATCACGTTGGGCTGCACCACTACTTCGCGAAGCAGCTCTCGATCAAGTCCGCGCACGGCTCGCAGGCCTTCGAGGAGGTCGAGTACGTCGACGGGATCGAGAACCCGGCAGAGGCGTTCCCGAACATCGTGCGCTGGCTCGTGAAGCACGATTACTCGGACGGCGATATCGGTAAGGCCATCGGCGGGAATGTGATGCGCGTGCTCGAGGAGGTCTGGTTCCGGTAACTCCAAGCCCGGGTATCCTCCGACGGGCGAAGGGGGAGCCGTTCCGGTGAAGCGCGACTACCGCAAATGGCAGAGTCCCGCGCTGGGACGCGACATGGAGCTGCTCGTCTTCGGCGAGGGCGGCACACCCGTACTCGTCTTCCCGACCTCGATGGGTCGCTTCTTCCAGTGGGAGGACTTCGGGATGATCGGCCACCTGGCGCCGCGCATCGACGCCGGCTGGCTGCAGCTCTGGTGCGTCGATAGCGTGGATTCGGAGTCCTTTTACGACAAGAAGAAGTCGCCACAGGAGCGCGCTCAGCGGCACCTGGAGTACGAGCGCTACATCGTGGAGGAGGTCTTGCCGATGATCCGCGAGGAGAACCCGGTCGACTTCCTCATGGTGGTGGGTGCGTCGTTCGGCGCGTTCCACGCGCTGGCGTTCGCGACACGCCGGCCGGGTCTCGCGCGCAAGGCGATCGGCCTGTCCGGCGCCTACGACGCGGCGCGTTGGCTGGGCGGCTCGCGTGAGGGCGAGGCGTACTACGTGAACCCGCTCACGTTCCTCCCCAACCTGAATGACGAGCGCTACCTCGAGCCGCTGCGGGCGACAGAGATCGTCATCGCGACCGGTCGCGATGACGCCAACGCGGACGAGTCGCGCCGCATGGCGAGGCTGCTTCAGGACAAGGGCGTTGCTGCAAGCCTGCATGTCTGGGACGGCTGGTCGCACGATTGGCCGTATTGGAAAGAGATGGTGGACGTGTTCCTGTGAGCAAGATCGTCGGACTTCTGGTCGGGCGCGAGAACACATTTCCCGGACCGTTCATCGAAACTGTGAACCGCAAGGGCGCGGCGCACGGCGTCACCGCGGAGCTCGCGCTACTGGGTGGCACGCGCGAGCTCGAGCTGCCGCGTTACCGCGTCATCGTCGACCGCATCAGCCACGAGGTGCCGTACTACCGCGCGCACCTCAAGAGCGCGGCGCTCATGGGCACGGTCGTCGTCAACGATCCGTTCTGGTGGGAGGCCGACGAGAAGTTCTTCGAATGCACCCTCGCACGGATGCTCGGCGTGGCCGTGCCGAAGACCGTCGTGCTGCCGAACAAGTCGTACATCTCCGACATCAGCGAGCAGTCGCTCCGGAATCTCAAATACCCGCTCGATTGGGACGACATCCTGTCGTATGTCGGCCTGCCCGCGATCCTCAAGCCCAACACCGGGGGCGGATGGAAGGACGTGTACCGCGTCGACTCGAAACAGGATCTGCTCTGGGCGTACGACCAGTCGGGAGGCCTCCCTCCAGGTCAGCGGCCCAAGACGATGATCCTGCAGGAGTTCATCAAATGGGAGGACTACGTCCGGTGCATCTGCATCGGACGCAGGGACATCCTTCCGATCCGCTACGACCCGACGGCGCCGTTCGCCGACCGGTACGTCGTGAGCCGTCCGGTCGACGGCGAGCTGCGCGACCGCGCAGTGCATGACGCTCGTGCGCTCGTGGACGCGCTCGGCTATGACATGGATACGGTGGAGTTCGCTGTCCGCGACGGGGTTCTCTATGCGATCGACTTCCTCAACCCGGCGCCCGACTTCGACTCGTTCTCCATCAAGGAGGACA
>JALYLT010000376.1 GCA_030774095.1 Chloroflexota bacterium | reverse complement strand
GCTGCGATCCTCGGCGGGAAGCCCGGAAAGGCGACCGTGCAGCAGGCCCGAGCGCAGGGTTTCGAACATCACGCCCTCGGTCTCGCGCCACTCATGGCCTTCGGCTCGGGTGTCGAACGCGCAGTACGCCCACTGATTCGAGACAACCGTCAGTGTGTCGGACGATGACTTGCTTTCGCGCGACGCGTGGGCATCGGCGATGCAGATGTAGTGGATCAATCCACCTTTTGCCATGGTCCCCCTCCCCGCTACCGCGACACTGGCTCGCCAGGCCTCAGCGTGTCGGCCTCACCGTATCACGTGAAAAGTGACTGAACGGAACTTGCGCACGCGCGCACTTCTCATCACCAATCCGGCTGCGGGTCGACGCCACGCGGATGACGGTGATCTGGAGCGCTGCCAAGGGATCCTGCGGGATGCCGGGTTCGACCTGGATATCGTTGAGACCGGCGCCGAGTCGCCCACCTCGGCGGATCTCGCGCGACGCGCGGTGGAGGACGGCTACGACGTTTGCATCGTCGCCGGTGGTGACGGCACCGTCGCCCTCGCAGCCACTGTGTTACTGGGCACCGCCGTCGTCCTCGGGATCCTGCCATTCGGGAGCGTGATGAACATTGCGCACGGCCTGAACATACCGCTCGACCCGGTCAAAGCGGCTGAAGTGATCACCCGCCGCCGCGTGCAACATGCGGACGCGGCCGAGGTCAACGGAAAGGTCTTCTTCGAGACGGCCGGTATCGGACTTGACGCCGAGATGTTCGGGGCGACGCGCCACGCCGAGCGCGGCGCCTGGCGAAGAGCGGCGCGGCGCGCACTGCGCTGGGTGACCCATCGGTCTTATCGCGTCGCGATCACCGTCGATGGTCGCGAGGATCGCCAGCGAGCGATCCAGGTGTTCGTGATGAACAGTCCCTACTACGGTTGGTCGCTCGAGCTCCTGAAGCGAGTCTCGATGACCGACGGCCTGCTCGACGTCGTGGTCTTTCCGAGGATGGGTCGCTGGATGCTCATGGCGTCCCTCTTCGCTGTCTGGCGCGGCGGGAAGCTTCCCGTGCGGCCCGTGGTCTATCGCGGCACATCCGTCGCGATCGCGTCGGACGACCTGGTGTCCGTGCACGCCGATGGCGTCCTCGCCGGCCGCTTGCCGGCGGAATTCGTGTGCCGCAAGGGAGCGCTCTCGGTCTTCGTCTAGACCGATCGGCGAACGGAGTCCTGGATGGTCGGGCCGGATATCAGCTTTGCCACGGTGCGCAGATCACGCACGAACGCGCGCATCTCCGTGCGACGCGTCTCGTCGTCTGGCGCGCGCAGGATCGAAGACGGATGCACGGTCGCGACGACGCGTGGCGCCAAGCGCGAGGCGGACACGACCTTGCCGCGGTCCTTTGTCACCCGGAACGCGCGGCCGAGCAACGCCTGGGCCGCGGTCGCCCCGAGCGCGACCACGATGTCCGGCTTCACGAGTCGGAGCTCGAGATCGAGCCACACGCGGCACGCCGCGACCTCGGTGCTGTTCGGCCGCTCGTGAAGGCGTCGCTTCCCACTCGCCCGCCACTTGAAGTGCTTTACGGCATTCGTGACGAAGACGCGCGTTCGGTCGATCCCGGCCGCAGCGAGGGCGTCATCCAGCACGCGACCCGCCGGCCCCACGAACGGATGTCCGTCGAGGTCCTCCTTGTCTCCCGGCTGCTCTCCGACCAGAAGGACCTTCGCGCGACGAGGTCCCTCCCCGAACACCGTCTGGGTCGCTCGCGACCAGAGATCGCACCCTCGGCAATCCTGCGACGCCGCGGCGACGCTGCGGAGCGACCGCGGATTCGCGATCGTCGGATAGCCGTTGTCATCTCTCTTCATGCGTCACGGCACCTTCGGCTACTGCGATGGCGTGGCGTCCGACACGGATCATCGCTGGATCCCGACAGGCGGCGCATTCCTCGAGCGGCTGATCAGGGCGCACGTCGACGAGCGCAGTGGTGAGGCAGGCTGACCGCAGCCGTCGTCTAAGACTTCGATTTCGAGTTCGTTTCGCCCTTCCGACGGCGCGTCTTGTTCGTCGTCGCCGCAGCGATGCGCTTCGCGACCTTCGCGGAGCGGCCCTGAGACAACTCGCTCTTCTTGATCTTCTCGTACTGACGCTTGCGCTTGGGACTCTTCACTCCACGCGGTGGCATCGTGAGGACCTCCTTCCACCAGACGGCGTTTTTTGATCGGGAGGCGATGGGCTGGACGGTCCTAGGGCGCGCCGTTGCCGCGCTGACGCTCGCGGCCCTTCTCACCGTGGGCGCGTTCTTCGGGCGGCGCCGGATCGTCCCTATCGACGATCGTCTTCTCGCGTTCGATCTCGTCCAGGTCCTCCTCCTCCGCCTCCATGAATTCCTTGCGCGCGCCGGGAACGGCGCGCAGGAGCTCGTCGAGCTTGAGGTG
>JALYLT010000375.1 GCA_030774095.1 Chloroflexota bacterium | reverse complement strand
TATGTTGGTAATCCACGTGCGAGGGTTCTAAGAAACTCGCTTCGCAGCGGGTTGTCGCGCGGGCATCGTGCTGAACGTTGGGCTGATGCGAGCGGAAGGAGTGCTGGGTGTGATCCTCCCGAAGGACCGCGACCGTCGTTTCGTAACGATCCGCCGCGGTGGGACGCTCACCGATTCGGATCACCAACTCCTCGCCCTGTGGGCGGCATCGTGCGCGGAGCACGTCCTTGATCGGTTCGAGTCGGCTCGGCCTGAGGACCCGCGACCGCGTCAGGCGATCGAGCAGGTCCGCGCGTGGGTGCGCGGCGAGGTCACGATGACCCAGGCTCGCACGGCGGGCGGCGATGCGATGGCCGCGGCCAGAGACCTGAGTGGGGCAGCACGCCATGCCGCGTACGCTGCCGGCCAGGCGGCGGTCGTCGCACATGTCGCCGCGCACGAGCTCGGTGCGGCCGCCTATGCGATCAAGGCCGCACGTGCTGGTGCGCCGGAAGGAGCGAGCGAGAGCGCAGCGCGACTTGAGTGCCGGTGGCAGCGCGACCAGCTCCCGGAGGCGATTCGCGAGCTCGTACTCGACGACCAGCGGTTGCGCAACGACATCTGCTGGTCGGTGTTCGACTGCTGACAGTGAGTCGGTGCGCCCGCACTGCGCAGCTAGACGTTTACCAACACAAGAAGCAGCGGGGGCCTAACTAGCAGAGCCCCTCGAGGAGCGAAGACGCGGTCCCGACCCCGTCCCGCGCGCGCAGGATTGCCGATGCGTCCCTCGCGGCGGTCGCATAGGAGACCGAACCGAGCACGGTCTCGATCGCCTGCGCCATCGTCGCGCGGTCAAGGTCCGCGAAATCCACCGCTTCAGCAGCGCCAAGGCGACAGGCCCTGAACGCGACTCCGGCCTGGTCGCTCCCCCACGGAACCAGGACCATGGGCACCGCGTTGTAGAGCGCCTTCATGAACGTGCCGAACCCCGCGCGGCTGACCACGAGCGAGGCGCGTTGCAGGACGGGGGTGTGCGGGACGTACCGCTCGACTCGAGCGTTCGGAGGGAGATCGGCGAGGTCTTCCGGACTCCGGCCCACGCCGAGCGTCACGAGGACGCGTACCGGGTAGCTGCGAAGCGCGGCAAGCGCGACGTCGACGATCGCGAGATCGGCTTGCGCAACAGTGCTGAGGCTTACGAGCACCCACGGGTCTCCGGGCTCACTGAGGTATGACGGCGCCGGTGTCGCGGGTTCCCAGAGGAGCGGCCCGACGAGGTGGTGATGCGCGGGAACCCCCGAAAGCGGCGGCTCGAATTCGCGCACCGTGGGGTGCAGCGCAAGGTTCGCCTGTGCCAGAGCTGGCTGACGCATACGGCGTATGGCGGGAAGCGCGGTCGGGGCGTAGTCGCTTTCGAGAGGTCTACTGGACCCAGGACCCTGGTAGAACGACGAGCGAACGATCGCCCATCGCCTGCCGAGGGCGCGGCACGCCGACGCCGCGGCGGTGGCGAAGAAAATGGAAGCGACGACTAAATCGAAGGGCTCCGCGGTGAGTACTTCGGTCAGCGCGGGCGCCAGCTTTGCGGACCAGTCGGTGAGACGGTCGGCGATGCGCTCACCCAGCTCGGCTGGACTCAGACCTTCCGCGGCGGTCCGCGCCTCGCGGTACGCGACGCTGATGTCGTATCGCTCATCCGATGGGAGCGTTCGCAGGCCGATTTCGTTGGCAGCAACCTCTAGACCCGTGTCGCCGAGTAACGTGACCGCGTGACCGCGCTCCTTAAGACCGCGAGCAATCGCGACCAGTGGAGGGTGATCGCCGCCTAGCTTCGTCGTCGCGAGAAAGAGCGCTCGCACGCAGCGAGTCTCGCACGGTCATGGGATACGGCCCGCCGCGACGCTCATCAGCGCTCCACGTATCTGAAGCTGCGCGGCGTCTTCGTGAGACCGAAGTCCGCGAGCGGGCGCGCCTTGCGGTAGCGGCGCGGCTTGGTCACCGGCAGCGTCCAGCCTTTGGCGGTTCGGCCGGCACGCTCGCCGAGTAGGCACTCCCCGACGACGGTGCCTGTGCCGACCACCGCGAGGTAGGCGCGAGCCGGTAGTCGCGTCGGCGGCAGCACGCGATGGTCCGCGGTGCGCGTTCCATCGAGGAGCGCATCCGCGTTCTCCTGGGACACAGCGAGGACGATGGCGTTCACTGCTGAGCCTCCTGACGTTCTGTCAGGAGCCACATCGGCGCCCGCTTGCTAGTCGTGGGCGGCGGTGTCCGCCACGCGCTCGAGCGCGGCCGTAAGCACGTCGACCTCACGGTCCGTCAGGTGATCGGCGAATCTGCGAGCGATCGAGCGGAAGTGCTCCGGCGCGGCGCGTTTGAGGACGCGCCGGCCTTGCGCGGTCATCACGATAAGCTGGCCGCGAGCGTCGGCCGGGCACGGGCGTCGTTCGATGAACC
>JALYLT010000374.1 GCA_030774095.1 Chloroflexota bacterium | reverse complement strand
CCTTCGTATGCCGCGAGCGGCCCGCCGGGCGTCGCCTTCAGGATCGCGAAGGACGCGACGCTGATCGCAAAGAGGAGCGGCAGCGCCTGCAACAGCCGGCGCGTGACGTAGCGTCCCAAGGCGCCGCCGCTCCCTAGACCTCGTCCGTTACTTCTTCAGGTACCAGTCCGCGACGTTCCAGGTGAACCGCTGCCACACGCTGGGCTGCCAGCCCTGCAGCTCGGTGCGGCGTGCGTCGATGTTCGCGCGGTCGTACATCCAGATGATCACGTACGCGTCGTTGACGAGTTTGATCGCCGTTGCGTACGCGGCCTTCCGCTTTTCCAGATCCAGCGTGGCCCCGGCCTCGTCGATCGCCTTATCGGCGTCAGGGTTCTTGAAGCGCGTGTAGTTCTGGCCGGAGCAGTCGGCTGCCGTGGGGATCTGCTTCGAGCTGTACCGCGTCGCAATCGTGGAGTGCGGATCGATCGCCGGTGTCGAGGCATACATCACCAAGTCGAACGTTCCGAGCTTGCGCGGATCCTTGCTCGCGCAGGATCCGGAGAGCAGCACGGCCGATGGCTGGTTCTGGATCTTGACCTCGATGCCGACGGCCTTCCATTCGTCGAGCAGCGCCTGCTGCACGCGCTCGCGCAGCTGGTCGCCGGTCGTCGTCGCGTAGGTGAGCGACGCGCGGACGCCGCCCTTACTGCGGATGCCATCGGATCCCTTGACCCAACCGGCCTGGTCGAGCGCCGCGTTGGCCTTCGCCGGGTCGTAGCCCTCCTGCGTTCCCTTGTACGCGGCCCATCCCTGAGAAACAGGAGACGAGCCCGCCTTCGCCTTGCCGAAGAGCAGCTTGTCGATCACCTGCTGCTTGGGCGTGGCGTAGAGGAGCGCCTTGCGAACCGCGATGTCACCCAGCACGGGGTGAACGCTGTTCGGGTCGGTGTTCTCTTTGTTCTGCGCGGTGTTGAGCTCGATCCGCTCCACGGTCGGCCCGGGCACGACCTGCAGCGCGACCCCGGCCATCTTCTCGGCGTCAGGTGTCTGCGCCTCGGTGAGGTTCCACATCGCGTGGACCTCTCCGGCCTGCAGCTGCGCGAGCGCGACCTGGCTCGAAGGAACGCTCTTGAAGATGATCTTGTCGAGGTATGGCTTGTCAGGTGCGCCGCGATAGTTCGTGTTCTTCTCGAGCGTGATGGAATCGCCGGCCTTGAACTCGGTCACTTTGAACGGACCGGTGCCCAGCGGCCTGCGGACGTAGTCGGTCTTGCTGATGTCCGCCTCCTTCTCGAGAAGGGCCTTCGGCATGAGCGAGAAGAAGTTGTTCGGATACGGCGCGTAGACGGACTTGTAATGCACGACGGCGGTCACGTCGTTCGGAAGATCGATGGACTCGATCTCGCTGAACCCCGTACGACTATTCGTCTTGGGGTCCTTCATCCAGATCTCCCAGGTGTACTTGATGTCCGCGCTCGTCAGCGGCGTTCCATCCGACCACTTGATGCCCGGCTTGAGCTCCCAGGTGACGTCGAGCTTCTTGCCGTCGGCGCTCACCTTGGCGCCGCCGTTCGCGACTGTCGGCACGCTCTTGGCCAGGCTCGGGATGTACTCACCATCGGTGGTCGTCGAGGTGAGTCCCTCGATGACCCCGAAGTTGACGACGTCGGTCACGGTCTGGTTGGCGTAATGCGCCGCAAGCGTCGACGGCTCCTGCCAGATAGCGATGATGGCCGTGCCGCCGCGCGTTGGTGTCGCTGCCACTGATGCGCTTGGCGCGGACGATGTTGTGACGCTCGGCGGCGGCGCCGCGCAGGCCGCGATGACAAGTCCAAACGCCGCTATGGCGATCGATAGACGTCTCACGTGACACCCTCCCACGCCGGCCGCGCAGGAGCGCGGCGGACGCTGTCATTGTGCTCTTCACTAGCGTCACGGCCAGGCCAAGGTTCGAAGGAGAGGGCGAGATGACCAGCTAAAGGCGGCGCCCGTCCAGCGCTCCATCCCGGCTCTTCAGCCCGCTCGGACACGCCGAGCGCTATCTGTCCCAGAGCGTTTCCGGAACGGGGAGCCCGAGCAGCTCGCGCGCCTGACCGACGAGCGCGAGCGAGCCGGTGACACAGATCATCTCGTCGGGCGCGGCATCGGCTCGCGCCGCACTGAGCGCGCTCGCCAGATCGTCGAAGGCGCGCGTCGGGACCCGGCGATAGAGCCGCGCGATCGCGGCGGGGGCCGCGGCGCGCGAGCTGGCCGGGCGCGTGGCATAGACCGCCGACGCGACCGGGGCGAGGGCGCGCGCGACTGCGCGTGCGTCCTTGTCTTGCATCATGCCGATGATCAAACGGACGCCGCCGCGTGGTGACTCGGCACGAAGAGCGTCCGCGAGCGCTGCGGCGGATCCGTCGTTGTGCGCGCCATCGAGCACGATCGGTGGCCCGCCCGGGACCACTTCGAATCGGCC
>JALYLT010000373.1 GCA_030774095.1 Chloroflexota bacterium | reverse complement strand
CCGAACACGCCGCCCGCGTACGCGAGCGATTGGCCGTGGTTGCCGGTCGATGCGCCGATGACTCCAGCCTTCGCCGTCGGATCGCGACCGATCAGGTTGAGACCGCCGCGCACCTTGAATGCCGCGGTCGGCAGGAGGTTCTCGCATTTGAGCCACACGTCGAGACCGAGCGCTGCGCTCACGGCGTCACGGCGCACGAGCGGCGTCGGTTCGAGATGAGCCCTGAGGAACTCGCGCGCCGCGAGCACATCGGCGAAGGACGGCTCGCCCGCCCACGCCGCACGGGGTGTCATAGGTTCACCGTGATCTCCACAGCGCGTACGACAACGCGAGGAGCCACAGGCCGAGCAGGGCGCGGAGCGGCAGCCACGCGACAGCCATGTCGACGCCAAGTGGCGCGAGCGCGACGACGAGCGCGAACGCACCGACCGCGAGTCCCAGCGTCACCGCGCCGAGCCAGCGCGGCAGCACGCCGGTCTCCCACCACATCTTTCCGATCGTCCACCACCAGATCGCGCGCACGAACAGGGCGGCTACTGCGAGCTCAGGGGCAGCGGACGCGGAGATGCCGACGAGAGCGACCGCGGTGCCGCTGATCGTGCCGAGCATCGCGCCGCTCTGGCGCACGGCGAGATGCCGGACGTGCAGCACGGCGATGACCGGGAGCATCAGCCCGTACGCGATGGATGTGAGCACGAAGAACCACGCCGGATAAAAGCCGGGGCTGAAAGCGACGGCGGCGATGTGCGCGACACCCGCGATCGCCGCCCATATCGCGGCCTTCCAGGTCGCCTCGATCTCGTGAGCGTCTAAGGCTTGCGTTTTCCGTTCTCGTCGTACTCGTAGAAGCCCTTGCCCGTCTTCACTCCCAAACGGCCGGCGAGGACCATTCGCTTGAGGAGCGGTGGCGGGGCCCACGCGGGATCGCGGAACTCGTCAAAGAACGTGTTCGCCACGTGCAGGTTGATGTCCAGACCGGTGTAGTCGATGAGCTCGAACGGCCCCATCGGATGCCGCAGACCCAGCTTCACGGCCTTGTCGATGTCTTCGGCTGTCGCGACGCCCTGCTCGAGCGCGCGGATCGCCTCGAGCATGATCGGGATCATCAGCCGGTTCACGATGAAGCCCGGCGTGTCCTTGCAGACCACCGGCGTGTGGCCGAGACGGGTCACGAATGCGCGCAGTGTCTCGACGGTCGCGTCGCTGGTCGTGATCGCTTTCACCACCTCGACCAGCTGCATGACGACGGGCGGATTGAAGAAGTGCAGGCCCGCGAACCGATCAGGTCGTTTCGTGGCGGCGGCGATCTCGATGATCGTGAGGCTGGAGGTGTTCGACGCGAAGATCGTGGACGGCGGACACACTCGGTCCAGCTCCTCGAAGACCTCCTTCTTCGCGTCCATGACCTCGATCACCGCTTCGATGACGAGATCGCGGTCCTTGAAGTCCGCCAGCGCGGTCGTGCCGCTGATGCGACCGCGTGCCTTCTTCGCGTCGTCGTCGGAGAGCTTTCCGGACTTCACGACGCGGGCCAGCGACCCGTCGATGCGCGAGAAGCCCCGATCGATGAAGGTCTGATCGATCTCGCGCGCCAGCACGTCGAGCCCGGCCATAGCGCACACCTGCGCGATACCTGAGCCCATCTGTCCGAAACCGACGATCCCGACGCGCTCGATGGCCATGGCGTGCATCCCTCCTGTAGGCGGTCGAATGGGCGCGGACAGCATACCGAGATGCTCGATACCATCGGGTCAGATGCCTCCCTTCCGTGGACCCGACGCTGTCGACATTTCCCTCACCGTCAATGGCCAAGGAGCGACCGCGCACCTGCCGCCACAGCGCTCGCTGCTCGAGCTGCTGCGCGGGCCCCTCGGCCTCACCGGAACGAAGCTGGTGTGCAACGCCGGCGACTGCGGTGCGTGCACGGTCCTGGTGGAGGATCGTCCCGTCTACTCGTGCATCACGCTCGCGGTCGCGTGTGAAGGCAAACGCGTCGAAACGATCGAGGGAATTTCGAAGGACGGCGCGCTGCATCCGGTGCAGGAGGCCTTCATCGATCACGACGCGTACCAGTGCGGCTTCTGCACGCCCGGACAGGTCATGTCCATCGTCTCGCTGCTCCGCACGACGGCCAAGCCCACCGAGGACGAGATGCGGCGGGCCGTGGCCGGAAACCTCTGCCGGTGTGGCGCCTACGTGAACATCGTGAAGGCCGGCATGTCGGCGGCCAGGCGGGGCAAGTAGTGGCCGGCCTCAGGGTCGTCAAGAGCCGCGACGAGTTCGAAGGCGAGATCTTCGAGTCGCTCTCGATCATCCAGGGAAGCGATCTCCCGCCACATGCGGCAGGCGTCGAGTTCTTGGAGATCGGGAAGTCGCGCAAGCGCATCGATGGCGTCCAGCGCGTCACCGGGCGCGCGACGTACACGCAGGACGTCACGCTGCCGGGGATGCTGCACGCGCGTGTGCT
>JALYLT010000372.1 GCA_030774095.1 Chloroflexota bacterium | reverse complement strand
TCGTGGTCGATCGCATGCACGACGCCCGCGCGTTCGGCGGCGGCGAGCATTTCGCGGGCCTCGCCGGTGTCGCGCGCCATCGGCTTCTCGCAGATGACGTGTTTGCCCGCGGCGAGCGCGGCGAGCGCATGTTCGCGATGAAGCGTCGGCGGCGATGTCACGCACACGACATCGACGTCGTCGCGTGCGACAAGATCGCCCACCATGTCGACCGCCACGGGGATGCCGGCCTGCTCGGCGGCCGCTCGAGCGCGATCCAGACGCGCCGAGCAGATAGCCGTGACCTCATAGCCCGCGGCGCGGAAACCGGGGATCTGCACACGCGCGCCGAACCCAGTTCCCACGATCCCCACCCTCAGTCCCATTGCCGCACAGTATGAGGACCGATGGCGCTCTCCTCTTTGCTCGACGCGCACCGCGCGAAGGTGAATCGCGTCCATCGCGTCCGGAACGCCGATCAGCTTGTCACGATGGTCGACGCGTTCGGCTTCTGTTTCGCGTTCACGCTGCGCACCGGCGACGCGCCCATTCCGGCGTGCTTTGACCACCTGTCGACGAGCAGCGAGGACCGCAAGTGGGGCTGGATGTGGGGCTGGAAGGACGAGCTGCCCGAAGAGAAGCGCCTGTATTACGGGAAGCTGCTGGTGAGGAAGCCGACGTTCGTCTCGATGAAGATGCTGCCGACCTTCTACGCCACGTTCGGGCGCGCGGGCGAGGCCGACGATCATCTCGAGGACGTGCGCGCGGGGCGGCTCTCGGACATCGCGCGCCGCGTCATCGACTACCTCGCTCAGCGAGGCGAGACGCAGACGAAGCGCATGCGCGCGGACCTCGGCATCACCTCGCAGGAGGGAAAGGCCGATTACGCGAAAGCGGTGGAAGAGCTACAGCGCCTCATGTACGTCGCGCGCGTCAAAGCCGTTGGCGAAGGTCGTGAGGACTACAACTACACGTATGACTTGTTCGTTCGGCGCTATCCCGAGACCGTGAAGAGCGCGGAGCGGATCTCATCGAACGATGCGATGACGACGCTGCTGCGACGTCTGCTCGAGCTCGCGGGCGGTGTCACGACGAAGCAGGTGAAGCGCCTCTTCGACTGGGACGATGCGCAGACCGAGCGCACGACCGCGCGTCTCGAAGCGAAGCGTGGTCTCGCGCGCGTCGACGGAACGCTCGTGCTGCCTGAACTTGTAGGCTAGCTCCATGGACATCCAGCAGCTGCGTTCGTGGATCTTCGAGCTATACGCACCACTCGAAGACGAGCGCCAGTACATCGTCTTCGATGCCGCGCGCGGCAACCTCCTCATAGACATTCCGCCCTTCAGCGAGCGCGCGCTGCGGCTCATCCAGGGCGCGGGTCGCGCGTCGCTGCTGCTCGCGACGAACGCCGCCCGCGCGGCCGAGGCGCATCGCTATCGCGAGACTCTCGGCGTCCAGATCGCGGTGCACGAGGACGATGCCGCGGCGGTGCAGGGCGGCGCCGACCTCGTCCTGAAGCTCGACGACCTCGTGCGGCCCGACACGCGCGTCTTCCGCGTGAAGAACAAGGGACAGGGCGCGACGGTCGTTCTCGTGCGCAAGTCCGGCGGTGTCCTGTTCAGCGGTAATCTCGATCTCGCGAGCGAGGGCGCCAAGCAGCTCCTGGCGCTGACGTTCTCGTCGGTCCTGTCGTCGAAGCGAGCACCGATCTGGAGCGCCGGCCGCGAAACGCTCATGCAGCTGCAACGCGAGCTGCCGAAGCCGCGCAAGCAGTTCGGCATCCTCCTGCCGCCGCCGTGGGACCGCGCGTACAAGGGCCGGCTCGAGGACAAGATGTACCACCACGACGTCATCGTCCCCAAGGAGGACACCGCAGCTCGCGAAGCGGCGATGGGTCCCGCGACGCTGGTGGTGGCCAGCGCGGCGCGCGAGACCATTGAAAGGGCGAAGCGGCCGCTGCCCGACCGTGGCGCGATCGACGGTGACGGCGCTCGACCCGCCGCGGCCCCTGCTGGCGCTGGTGCGGGCGCGCCACCCAGCCCACCTGCGCCCTCCGCCAAGACGCGTGAGCCGCGCGAGCGGCCAAAGCCGTTCGCCGAGGACTGGCGGGCGACGTCCACCGATCGGCCGGCGACCACGATCGCGAACGCGGCCACCGACATCGTTCCGGAGGCCACCGGGTTCAAACCGCGACCGCTCGGCGAGCGCTTCCGGCACGTTCCGATCGAAGACCTGGTCGGCTCGCCGTTCGTGGATTACGTCTGGGGCGGCATCGATTTCTCACCGGACGGCGCCGAGGTCGCCTTCGCTTGGAACAAGAGCGGGACCTTCGAGATCTACAGCGCCCCGATCGAGCGCGAGCGGCTGTACCAGCTCACCGACGCCAAGGAGCGGTCGGTGTCGCCACGCTGGTCTCCCGACGCGAAGCAGCTCGCGTGTCTTCGCGATCGCGGCGGGAACGAGCGCTTCGACATCTGGCTGGTCGACCG
>JALYLT010000371.1 GCA_030774095.1 Chloroflexota bacterium | reverse complement strand
TGACGCTGACGATGTAGGTCGGGCCGGCGCGTGTCGTCACCGCATACGAGCCGTCGAAGCCGCTCGGCCGGCAGATGCGGCCGGTGGTGAACGGCGTGTCGACGCAGACGAAGACGTCAGGCACCGGCTCGCCGGCCTCGTTGCGCACGCGACCGCGTATCTGCGGACCGCTCGGCAAGCTCACGTCGAGCGTCGCGTCTGACGAGAGATTGAAGGGCGTCGCATCGACGCCACCCAGTACGCGGTCGTACCAGAGGCCGACGGCTCGAACGCGGTCCGGCGGAAGCGACCAGACCCAGTATTCGCCGGGCACGCGAAGAGCCGAATACGCGCCGTGCTTGTCGGTCCTCTCGCATTGCCAGCCGATCGGAGCCGCGAGCGTGCTCAGACACACCTGCGCGTCCTCGATCGTCGCGCCACCCACGCGCACAGTTCCGCGCAGCACGACGCCGGGCTCGAGCGCAAAGTCGACATCGGGAACGTCGGTCGTTCGCCCGTCGAGAATGATCGCGTTGTCCTCGAACGCCGAGCCGCCCACCCACTGCGGGACGAGCTTCTGCCCTGCCGGTCCCTCGACGTCGACGCGATAGAAGTCCGCGCGGGTCTCGATCGTGTACTTCCCGTCCGCTCCGGTGCGCGCGCAGACCACGTTGACTCGCGTGATCGGATGCGCGCACGCCTGCGCGCGCGCCACTGCGGCGCCTCGATCGGTGCGAACGATCCCGCTGATTCGGATGCGCGCCGGGAGTCCGACCCAGACCGCGGTGTCCGCGCCCGTGACGTCGACCACGCGCGTGTCGGTCATCCAGCGCGCTGGATCCGGCCCCTCCACCCGGAGGAGATAGGTCGTCGGTGCGAGCGTGAAGGCGGCTGCCCCGTCCTTCGCCGCCTCGGTGCATCGCTCCTCGCCGCGCGGCGTCGCTGCGCAGACGCGCGCTCCCGCGAGCGGCGGCCCGCTCGCGTCAAGATCGGTGAGGGCGGTGACGAGGACGCGCAATGTGAGCTGCGACACCGGCGTCGCGCTCGGCGTGGGTGTTGGCGTGGTCGCCTGCGATGCGACACAGGCGGACAGCAGGAAGGGCAGGAGACGAACGAGCGCGGCGCCTCCGCCGCGTGGTCGAGCGAGCGTCACGCGTGCCTAACGCTCAGCGCGATGCAGGAGAACGTGCTGCGCTGTCGTCGCGCCGAGCGGCCGTGGTGCTGGCGATGATGCGCGAGATCTCCGCGAGCGGTCCCGCGATCTCGTCGCCCCGTTCCCGCTGCATGAGGTCGCGCATCGCCTGCCGGATCGGCTTGCCTTCAGAGAGCACCAGATGCGTCTGCTCGGTGATCGGCATGATCACGTTCGCCTCCCGCGCGGCGCGGTACGTCGCCTCGGCGGTCGTGACGCCCTCCGCCACCTGCCCGCCGAGCCGCTCGCGGATCTCTGCTATCCCGAGGCCCTTTGCGAGCTGCTCTCCCACCGTTCGGTTCCGTGAGTGCTTGCTCATGCAGGTCACGACGAGATCACCCACACCGGCGAGCCCGGCGACCGTGAGCGGATTCGCTCCCTTCGCGAAGGAGAAACGCGCGATCTCGGCTAAGCCACGAGTGATGAAGCCGGCCTTCGCATTGTCGCCGTAGCCCATGCCATCGATCGCACCGGCGCCGAGGGCGACGATGTTCTTGAGCGCGCCGGACAGCTCGACGCCGACGACGTCCGTGTCCGTGTAGGCGCGGAACATCGGCGTGCCCACGAGCTCCTGGAAGTGTTTCGCGGTCTCGGCCGCGACCGACGCGATCACCGTGGCCGCCGGAAGGCCGGCCGCGATCTCGCGACTGATGTTTGGGCCGGACAGCACCGCGACCCGCTCACGGCCGACGACTTCGGCCCAGAGCTCGCTCATACGCTGTCCGCCTTCTGCGAGCCCCTTCGTCGCTGAGAGCAACCGCTGCTCGCCGCGGAGCATTGCACCGATGCGCTCGCGCAGCGCCGAGATGCCGACGCTCGGCGCCGCAACGATGACGTCCGCCGCGGTCAGCGCGCGCTCGATATCGGCCGTGACCTCGACGCGATCGGGCACCCGGATCCCCGGGAGGTAACGACGGTTCTCGCGCTGCTCGGAGATCTCTCGCGCCTGCTCGGCGTCGCGCGTCCAGAGGATGACATCGCGTTGGCCGTCACGCGCGAGGATCGTCGCGAGCGTGGTTCCCCACGAACCCGCCTGCAGCACCGCGACCGTCATGAGCGCGCGCCGATGCGCGGTTCCGCACCTCTCAGGATCCGTTGGATGTTCGCGAGGTGTCGCACGTACACGATGCTGCCCCCCACCAGGATGAACGCGAGCGTCGCCCAACTGAAGGACAGCCAGCCGGTCCAGGTGAAAAGGAGGTACCCCAACAGCGCACCGATGACCGAAGCGAGGGAACCGACCGACACCATCCGCGTGAGCGCGAGGCCGATCGCGAAGAACGCGACGGCGCTGGCCC
>JALYLT010000370.1 GCA_030774095.1 Chloroflexota bacterium | reverse complement strand
GAGCGGGCGTTGGCGGCGCGGTCGGAGCCGGCGTTGGCGGCGCGGTCGGAGCCGGCGTTGGCGGCGCGGTCGGAGCCGGCGTCGGCGGTCCGACGACGACGATCGTGCCGGTCATCGACGGATGCTTCGAGCAGTAGTAGGAGAACGTGCCGGCGCTCGTGAACGTCTTGGTGTATGGCGTGTTGTTCTGCACGGTCACCGGGCTCGCGCCGGCGAAGACCACGTAGTGGACCGTCGGCGATTCGTTCATCCACGTGACGGTGTCGTTCACGGCGATGGTGAGGCTCGCGGGGGTGAACGACGAGACCTGGGGAGTCCCGATGATCGAGACCGTGTAACCGGCCGCGGACGCGCCGTTCGTGCCGACGACCGCCAGCAGGGCCAACGCGAACAGGAAGACGAGTCGGCGGATGAGTGCGCTCACGCGAGCGACTGTAGGAAGCAACGCCGTCACCAGTAAGGGGGAATCCAGTACCACTGCACGCGAAGGTGCCCTTCCAACCTCAGTTCGATCCCCGCTTGATCCCCGCCGCTGCCGGTTTTCGGCTGTCCGTGCATCATCGCCGTCGTGAGCGGCTCTCTCGCTGGAAGGATCGCCCTGGTCACCGGGGGCGCACGTGGCATCGGGCGCGCCACTGCGGTGCGGCTCGCGCGCGATGGCGCGAGGATCGCGATCAACTACAAGGGGAACGCCGAGGCCGCCGCAGAGGCGAAGGGGCTGGTCGAGCAGGCGGGTTCGACGGCGACACTCATCCAGGGCGACGTCTCCGTCGATGCCGACGCCGAACGCGTGGTGAAAGAAGCCCTCGCGTTCGGGGAAGGCAGGCTCGACATCCTCGTGAACAACGCCGGCATCACGCGTGACAACCTGTTGATCCGCATGAGCGCTGAGGAGTGGGACGCGGTGCTCGACCTGAACCTGCGGGGCGCGTTCCTCGTGACCAAAGCCGCGATGCGCCCGATGATGAAACAGCGCGGTGGTCGCATCGTGAACGTGTCATCGGTGTCGGGCATCGCTGGCAACGCCGGTCAGGCGAACTACTCCGCGGCGAAGGCGGGCCTCATCGGATTCACCAAGACCGTCGCGCGCGAGATGGCGAGCCGCAACATCACGTGCAACGCGGTGGCTCCCGGCTTCGTCCCAACCGACCTCACCAGCGCGCTGCTGAAGCAGATGGAAGAGACGATCCTCAAGCAGATCCCCCTCGGCCGCTTCGGGACGGTCGACGATGTCGCCGGCGCGATCGCCTTCCTCGCCTCGGATGAGGCGGCGTACATCACCGGTCAGGTCATCGTCGTCGACGGGGGAATGGTCACCTAGAAGGCGACGGCGGCGCGCTTCGCGCCTAGGATTTCAACATGTCCCCTCGTCGCCTCGCGCTCGTCGCGGGTGTTGCCGTCCTCGTCTTCGCTCTCGATCGCATCACGAAGATGTGGGTCGCACAGAACATCCCGTTGTACGAGGCACGGCCGGTGATCGGCGAGTACGTCCGCATTGTCCACACGCAGAACACGGGCGCGGCGTTCGGCCTCTTGCCCGAGCGCACGACCCTTCTGTCGGTCCTTTCGGTGCTCGCGGTCCTCGCGATCGTCTACTACTACCGTCAGTTCGCGAATTCGTCGCCTCTGGTCACGGCGACGCTCGGCATGCAGCTGGGAGGCGCGTTCGGAAACCTCCTCGACCGCGTGACGCAGGGGTACGTCGTGGACTTCGTCGACGTCGGCATACCGAACGGCGTCCGCTTCTGGGCCTTCAATGTCGCCGATTCGTCGATCGTGCTCGGCATCATCTTCGTCACCCTGCTGCTGTGGCAGGAGGAGCGGAAGACGGCCGCGCCGGCGGTATGACCGAGACGCTCACGCTACGTGTCGACGCCGGTGGCCAGCGCGTCGACAAATTCCTGGCGGAGCACAGCCTCCTATCGCGCAGCGCGATCCAGCGGCTCGCGCGCGACGGACGCGTGCGCGTTGATGGCGCGACCGTCGAGCCGGCGTACAAGGTGCGCGAGGGTCAGGAGCTCGTCGTCGACGTCCCGGAAGCGGAGCCGGACGTCCTGCTGCGCGCCGAGGACATCGCGATCGACGTCTTGTACGAGGACGAGGACGTCGTCGTCGTGAACAAGCCCGCCGGTCTCGTCGTGCACCCGGCCCACGGACACAAGACGGGCACGCTGGTGAACGCGATGCTCGGCCGCATCGCATCGACCACCGGACGCGAGAGTGGCCGCCCGGGGATCGTGCATCGCCTCGACAAGGACACCAGCGGGGTGATGGTCGTCGCGAAGACGGACGTCGCGCAGCTCGCGCTGGGGCGGCAGCTCCAGGCCAAGCGGTTCGCCAAGGAGTACCTCGCGCTCGTGTGGGGCGACCCCGGTGACAGCGCGACTGTCGTCGAGGCACCGCTTCTCCGCGACGCGGAGGACCGGCGGCGCATGGTCGTCCGCGCCGGCGGTCGCGACGCGGTGACGCG
>JALYLT010000369.1 GCA_030774095.1 Chloroflexota bacterium | reverse complement strand
TCCGTTGCGCTTCACTTCCCAATGCACGTGGGGTCCGCCGGTCTGCCCCGTCATTCCCACCAAGGCGACGGGCTGACCCTGAATGACGCGGTCTCCGAGCGCGACAAGCGATAGCGAGGTGTGATAGGCGCAGCTCTCGAGGCCGTCCTCGTGCATCACGCACACGCGCCGTCCGCCCACGGGCACCCAACCGACCGCGTTGACAACACCGTCCTCCGCCGCGAAGAGCAGCGAGCCGAACGGCGCGGCGACATCCACGCCGGTGTGGCGCCCCTGGACGAACTGCACGATCATCCCCGCCGCGGGGCGCAGCAAGCGGTGCCCATCCGAGGCGATGCGCTGCAGTCGCGACCGCGACGCGGTGTCGGCGCGCGGTAACGCGGCGCTTGCATCGGTGGTGACGCCGCAGCGGTAGAGCTCGAGCTGTGTGGTCTGGGGTCCCGTTCGGATCACGCCGGTGAAGTAGCGACCGTCGGGACTGAACGTTCGCGCGCCGAAGATGTTCGGCAACGTCGCGGATCCGCTGAGGGCGGCCCCGTCCCAGATCCAGAAGCGGTCCCAACGGTTGCCAGCCGGCATGGTCGGAGACAGGATGCCCAACAGGAGCCGTCCATCGGGCGACCAGCCGTGGACGGGACCCGGCAGGTTCGCGAGCAGCTCGCTCGTCACGGTCCCGTCGCGATCGCGAAGGGCCACGCTCTCCTGCGAACGCATGAGCAGGGTCTGACCCCGAGGCGACCACTCCGTGTATGTGATGCCGGGCTGGTCGAGCATCGCCATCTCGCCCGTGGCGGTCACGCCGATGTAGCGCTCCGTCGTTCCATCGGTCGAGTAGCGCGTGATGGTGAAGCGCTCGCCGTCGGCGCTGAAATACGTATCGTCCCGCGGATACCGCGGCACGAGCTCATTCGCGACACGCGAGACGGTCTGCGTCACGCCTCTGTCCCAGGTACGTATCTCCTCGGCGTACCAGTAATAGAGGACGTCGTTGACCCACCGCACATCGGGGTGCGACACCTCGATGGTCCCCACGTTCTTCTCGCCCTGGAGGATGTGGAGGTACCCGTCGTTCTTCCAGAACGAAAGGAACGTGCCCGTCCCGGACCACTCCGGCTTGTTGCCCTGTCCGATCTCGCGCACCTCGTTGGTTCTGATGTCGAGAACACTGAGCACGGGGTCCTCTTCGTAGCCGGTGATCGTCAGGTGCGACGGGATGATGATCGCGCGCGCGAGGGCGAGCCTGGTCGAGTCCGGCGACCACTTCGAAACGATGACCTGCTCGATCTGCGCGGTCGGCACCCGATCGGTGCAATCCAGCGGGTCGGTCGCCCGCGGGATCGAGAGCCACGCTCGGTCGTCTGGTGGGAGATCATTCGAGGCCTGGCTCGTTCGCGCTGGGACCGACGACGCGCTTGCCACGGACGATGCGGTCACCACGGACGCTACAGCCACCAGCGCGGCGGCGCCCATGACGAGACACGCAAGTCCCTTCCCCACATCGTCGGAACGAGCTCTCGCGCGGTGTGCTGTGGTGCCGCGAACGATCTTCTTCAACACGAGCAGCGTGGCTTCCGCAGCAGGCCGGCACCACCTTTCGATGGGGGTTCTTCGCACCCGACAAATGCGGTGGTCCGTCCGGCCGCGTATAGGACCATCGCCGCGGTCCGTTACATGACTAGAAATTCGCGCGGCATCAGCAAAGGGGAGATCGTCCAGCAACACCCGCTCGGGCAGACCGGCGATGCGCAGCCGGACGTCGCGGGTGCATCATGAATACATCAATGGTCTCGCCTGAGAAGTTCCCCGACCCCGCAACGGACATCGCCCGCGGCGCCAGCGCGGAGGGCGTGGCCGTCCTCGCCGGCGGATGTTTCTGGTGCGTCGAGGCCGTCTACAAACAGCTCGACGGCGTATCCGCGGTCACGTCCGGATACGCCGGTGGCTCTTCCGATTCAGCGGATTACGAGACGGTCTCGAGCGGCCGGACCGATCACGCCGAAGCCGTCGAGGTGCGCTTCGATCCCGCGAAGATGAGCTTCGGCCAGATCCTCAAGGTGTTCTTCTCGATCGCGCACGATCCGACGACGCGGGATCGGCAGGGCCCGGACGTCGGCCGGCAGTACCGCTCGGTGATCTTCTACGCCGATGACGAGCAGCGTCGGGTCGCGGAGGAGTACATCAAGCAACTCGACGCCGCGCACGTCTTCGACCGGCCCATCGTGACCGAGGTTCTGCCCCTCGAGCGCTTCCATACGGCCGAGGCCTATCACCAGGACTACGCCGAGCGAAACCCGCTCAACCCGTACATCCTCTTCAACGCGCGCCCGAAGGTGCAGAAGGTCCGCAAGTACTTCGCGGATCGCCTCAAGGTCGGCTAGCACGCCGACGTCTCGATGAAGATCGGACTTCAGATCCCCTCATTCAGCTGGCCCGGCGGCGCCAAAGAGATCGGTCCCACCCTCGCGAAGATCGCGCG
>JALYLT010000368.1 GCA_030774095.1 Chloroflexota bacterium | reverse complement strand
GCCCGGCACTTCGCCCGGCATGGACAGCTCGAGCCCAAGGTCGTCGTTGGCACGGTCATGTCGAACGGCGGTCTCGAGGCGACCCTCGCGCGCGACGGCATTCGTTTGGCGCGCACGAAGGTCGGCGACCGCTACGTCTGGGAGGAGATGCAGCGTACCGGCGCGCTCTTTGGCGGAGAGCCTTCCGGCCACGTCATCTTCCGCAGTTACCACACGACGGGCGACGGGATCCTCACCGCCCTCGAGGTCATGCACCTCGTCCGAGCGGAGGGGCGACCGCTTGTCGAGCTGGCCGCGCAGATCGAACGCTGGCCGCAGGTCACGCAGAACGTGAAGGCCTCGCGCCGCGCCGAGTGGGAGTCCAGCACGACGTTCGTCGCCGCGCTCAAGGAGGCGACGGACGCTTTGGGCACGACGGGTAGGCTGCTGGTACGGCCGTCGGGCACCGAACCGGTGCTGCGCATCACCGTCGAAGCGCGGGACGCGGCAGTCGCTTCGTCGACAGCGGCGCGCCTGGCCGAGGTCGCGCAGAAGGAGCTCGTCTAGCGATGTGCGGGATCGTCGGCTACGTCGGTCCGCGGGAGGCGCTGCCGCTGCTCATGGGCGGCCTGCGTCGGCTCGAGTACCGCGGGTACGACTCGGCGGGCGTCGCCGTGCAGCAGAACGGCACCCTCGAGGTGATGCGCGCGGAGGGCAAGCTCGACAACCTGGCCGCCGTCGTCTCGGCGCATCCTTCTGCCGGCCACACCGGGATCGGTCACACGCGGTGGGCGACGCACGGGCGCCCGAACGAACAGAACGCGCACCCGCACGTTGACTGTGGCGGCGTCACCGCCGTGATCCACAACGGGATCATCGAGAACTTCGAGGAGCTGAAGGCGCCGCTCGTTCAGCGGGGTCATCGCTTCGCGAGCGAAACAGACACCGAGGTCGCCGTCCATCTTCTCGAAGAAGAGCTCGCGAAGGGGAGCACCCTCGAGACCGCGGCGCTCGCCGTGCTGCCACAGCTCGAAGGCGCAGCCGCGCTCGCCTTCCTCTCGTCCCGGGATCCGGGCAAGATCGTCGCCGCTCGCATCGCGAGCGCCGGCGGCGTGATCGTCGGCTTCGGTGACGGCGAGAACTTCATCGCCTCCGACATGACCGCGCTGCTCGAGCACACGCGGAGGGTCGTCTTCCTGGAAGCCGGCGACGTCGCCGTGGTGACGAAGGACCGCGTCGACTTCTTCCGCATCGACGGGACGCCCATCACGAAGACGCCGCAGGTCGTGACCTGGGATGCCGTCGCCGCGGCGAAGGCCGGCTACAAGCACTTCATGCTCAAGGAGATCCACGAGCAGCCACGCGCGATCAACGACACACTGCTCGGTCGCGTCGAGCGTACGTCGGGCCGTGTGGTCTTCGACGAGAACGTGCACCTGGAGGACGAGTACGTCCGCGGCCTGCCACGGATCACGCTCGTGGGCTGCGGCACGGCGGGCCACGCCGCACTCGTCGGGAAGATCCTCATCGAACGTCTCGCGCGGGTACCGTGCGACATCGACATCCCGAGCGAATACCGGTACCGCGAGCCGATGGTCACCAAGGGGCAACTGCTCCTCTCGATCACCCAGTCCGGCGAGACGGCGGACACTCTCGCCGCGATGGAGGAGGCGCGCAAGCGCGGGGCTCGCGTGCTCAGCATCGTGAATGTGATGGGCAGCGAAGCCAGCCGCGTCTCCGATGACGTCATCTACCTCCACACCGGGCCGGAGATCGCGGTCGCGTCGACCAAGGCGTACACCGCGATGCTGGTCGACCTCTACCTGTTCGCGATCTACCTGGCGCAGCGCCGCGGGACGATCGATGCGGACCGTTCGCGCCGTCTCCTGGCCGAGGCGTTCCACCTGCCCACACTGGTCGACGCGGTCCTGCGCGAAGAGCCGAAGGTGCGCGCGCTCGCTTACCGATACCACACCGCGCGCAATTTCCTGTTCCTCGGACGCGGCGTGAATTACCCGACGGCCCTCGAAGGTGCCCTGAAGCTGAAGGAGCTCTCGTACATCCACGCCGAAGGCACGGCCGCAGGGGAGATGAAGCACGGGACGAACGCGCTGATCGACGAGGACCTTCCAGTCGTCGCGATCGCGCTGAAGGACTCCGTGTACAAGAAGATGCGGTCGAATATGGAGGAGGTCCGCGCGCGGGCCGGCGTTGTGATCGCAGTGGCGAACGATGACGACACCGAGATCGCGGGCAAGGCCGAGGAGATCATCCGCATCCCGGCGACCGAGGAGCTGCTCGAGCCCGTGCTCGCGATCATCCCGCTGCAGCTCCTCGCGTACCACATCGCCGATCGGCGCGGGAACGACGTCGACCAGCCACGCAACCTCGCGAAGGCCGTCACTGTCGAGTGAATCGGACGCAGCGGCCGCAGTGACCTTCTACACGTTCCTCAAGCTGCTCCATGTGCTCAGCTCGATGTGGCTGGTGAGCGGTCTTCTCGGCCGCGCC
>JALYLT010000367.1 GCA_030774095.1 Chloroflexota bacterium | reverse complement strand
CCGGGGCGCAGGGGAGCTTCACGCTCGATCCGGATGGCACCTTCGCGACAGGATCCAAGATCAGTGTCGACATGACGACCGTGACGACCGACGATCGTCAGCGCACCGACAGCATCCGGCGCGACCCGCTCGAGGTGACACGCTTCAGGACGTCGGAGCTCGTGCCGAAGAAGACGAGCGGACTGACCCTACCGCTCGCGCGGTCCGGCGACTTCACGTTCCAGCTGACCGGTGACCTCACTTTGCATGGCGTCACGAAGTCGGTGACGTTCGATGTGAAGGCGACGCGTTCCAATGGAAAGCTCACGGCGATCGCCACGGCGAATCCGAGCTGGAAGTTCGGCGATTTCGGCATGGAACCACCCAGCTCGTTCTCCGTCCTCTCCATCGTCGACGAGATCCGGATGGAGTTCGCGCTGGTCGCGAACGAGGCTAAGGCTTAGCGGGAATCGCCAGGTCCGTCGCGGGTGCGAAGAGATAGCGGATGGACAGACCGCCGATCGCGGCGCCAAGCAGCGGGCCGATCCAGTAGACATACCAGTTGTCGAAGAACGCCGCGGGGATCGCGGTCGCGACGTAGCGCGCGGGATTCATCGCGGCGCCCGTGAGCGGCCCGCCCATCAGGATGTCGGTCGCGACCGTGAGCCCGATGCCGAAGCCCGCGATGCGCGGCGCGAACGGCGACACCGCCGTGCCGTAGACGGCCCACACCAGGAAGATCGTGAGGAGCGCCTCTACGCCGATGCCCACCGGCACGCTCACACCGTTCGCGAGCGCCGGGGTCCCAAGGTGCGTCTTGTCGATCGCGGCGAGTGCGAAGTCGAACACGCCGCGAAGCGTGAAGCCGGCGAGCAGGCCGCCAGCGAGCTGCGCGAGCCAATAGGTGGGCACGCGCGACCACGGATGCCGCCCCGCGATCGCGAGGGCGAATGTCACCGCGGGATTGAAGTGCCCGCCCGACAGCGCGCCGAACGCCGACACGGCGACGGCGAGCGTGATGCCATGTGCGAGCGCGATCGCGCCGAGACCGCCGCCGCTGCCGTTCGCGTCGGCGATGATCGCGCCGGCACCGATGAAGAAGAACCAGAACGTGCCGGCGGCTTCCGCCAGCAAGGCGCGGTTGTGCTCGCTCATCGTGTTCCCTCCCAACTCAGTCGGGTATTGTCCACGCGTGGCCGATTTCCGTCCCGTCGAGGCAACGAAGGCCCGCATCCTGAGCATCCGCCCCGCACCAGCGGCGACGACCGCCGAGGACGCGAACGCGGAGTGGATCGAGGTCCAGGTGAACCTCGACAGCGACCTGGCGAACTGGCGCCTGCAGCACCTCCGTGCGCTCTGGCGCGAGACCGTCGCGAAGCCGGTCGAATGGGAGTGGGTCTATACATGGGGCTCGCCGGCGTTCGTGCGTGCCGGTGAGATCTACCGCATCCACTCCGGCTCGCGCATGCGTGCCGCGACGCATCCGCTCGCCGACGATCTCGTCCCCGGGCGCAAGCATGTGTATGTAGCCGGCCCCGTGGCCGCGGCGCGACTGTTCTGGACGCGCGGCGACTACGCGCGGCTGGTCGACGCCTTCGGCACGGTCATCGACGAGATCGTGGTGTGGCCGGCCGAGGACGCGCCGCAGAAGGCCGAGCAGCCCCCCGCTTCGCCCGCGCCACGCTGACGGGAGGCTTCGCCTTGGCGGGCGCCTTCCGTGCGGGCCGGTACTGCTTGGCCTGCACCGCGATCTTGCGGATGAGCTTCTCGAGCACGGTGACGCCGATCCCCGGACCGGTCGGGACACCCATGGTGCCATCGGCCCGCACGGTGAACGGCTCCGCGATGATCTCCGTCGCGAAGTAACGCTCGGAGGCGGACACGTCTCCGGGCAGGCTGAAGTTCGGCAGTGAAGCGAGATGGACGTTGTGCGCGCGGCCGATGCCCATCTCGAGCATGCCGCCGCACCACACCGGAACGCGGGCCTCGCGGCACACATCGTGGACGCGCCGCGCCGACGTCAGGCCGCCGACCCGTCCGGCTTTGATGTTGATGACCCGCGTCGCGCCGAGCTCGATCGCCTTGCGCGCATCGTCGCCGGTGTGGATCGACTCGTCGAGACAGATCGGCGTCCGGATCTCACGCTGCAGCGTTGCGTGGTCGACGATGTCGTCGTGCGCGAGGGGCTGCTCGATCATCGTCGGCGCATAGGCATCGATGCGCTTGAAGAGCGGCGCGTCCGCGAGCGTGTAGGCGGAGTTCGCATCGAGCATGAATGGCAGGTCGGGGAAGGCGCTGCGGATCGCCTCCGCGACGGATCCGTCCCAGCCGGGTTTGATCTTCACCTTCACCCGCTGGTAACCCGACGAGAGCTCGCGCCGGATCGTCTCGAGTAGCTCGTCGATCGAGGGCTGGATGCCGATCGCGACGCCGCACAGGATCCGGTCGCGCGTGCCGCCGAGCAGCTTCGACAGCGATCGGCCGTCGCGCTTGGCGAAGAGATCCCAGATCGCCATCTCGA
>JALYLT010000366.1 GCA_030774095.1 Chloroflexota bacterium | reverse complement strand
ACGTGGATCCGCCTCGGCGCGTCGAATTACCACGAGGCGCAGTGCGTCATCGGCATGAACCGCATCCGGGCCGCGTATCTCGAGCTCGCACCCGATGTCGAACGCTATTTCGTGATGAGCGCCCACGACGATCCGCCCGGCATCGGCATCACGATGGGCGTCCGACCCGGCGGCGGCACGCTCTTTTGGCTGCTGCAGATACTCTCGGGCACGGGGACGGTGGTGATGATCCTGAACGCCGTGCTCGCCGGGGTCATCGTCGCTCTGGTCGCGCTCCGTATCGAAGGAGCCGCGTCGGCGACCCTCGGCGTCGGCGCACTGGGCTTTATCGTCGCGTTGGCGCTACAGGGTCTATATGCCCAGAGGGCCATCGCCAAAGTGCAAGCCGGACTTCGCCCGCTCTTCCCGACGCCCGCCGCCGAACGTTAACGCCGCAAGGGCAGGAGTGCGCTAGCCTCGGCACCTCGAGATCGGGAGGCGCGCAGCATGGGAGCGAAAGCGATCTGGCGCGAGGACCTCATCACCAGCCTGCTCGCGACGCTTCTCGTGTCCGGACTTTTCCTGGACGGGTGGAGTCATATCAAGCTGCAGAACGGCCTGCTCGGTGAATTCCTCACCGTGTGGCACGCAGTGCTTTACGCGGGATTCAACGCGACCGCGATCTGGGTGGTGACTCGCAACCCGCATCTGTACACGCGAGGCGCGAAGCCACAGCCCTACTTCCATCCGATCCTCGGGATCCCGCTCCGCTATCCGCTTGCCATCGGAGGGCTGGCGATCGCCACGGTCGGACTGTTGGGCGATGTCGCGTGGCACGCCGCATTCGGCTTTGAGTCCGGGATCGCTCGAGTGATTGCGCCGTTCCATCTGTTGCTCTTCGCCGGAGCCGCGGGCCTTGTGTCCGCGCCGCTGCGGTCCGGGTGGTACGCGCCGCGCTATTACCCGAGTACGGCCTCCCTCCGTACGCTGCTGCCGCCGCTGCTGTCGCTCACGCTCCTCACGTGTGTCGTGTCCTTTATGTTCCAGTGGCTGAACGCGTTCCTCGACTGGACTCCGTCGATCATCGTGGGTCGTGTCCCACTGGAGCTCGCGAGCGACGGCCGCATCCGCGGGACGGCGGAGACCGCGGGCGCGGCGCGGATCCTCATCACGAATCTCATCCTGCTCGCGCCGCTGTTCCTCGCGCTGCGGCGGTGGCGCCTGCCGTTCGGAAGCGCGACGCTGCTGTTCGTCGGCGTCGGCTTCGCCATGAGCGCGTTGACGAGCTTCGACCTTGGCGCGACGGTGTTCGCGGCGCTGGTGGGCGGACTGGTCGCCGACGCCGTCATCGACGGCTTCCAACCGGACGCGGAACACCCGATGGGTTACCGCGTCATGGCCGTCGTCACACCGCTCGCGCTGTGGTCCGCGTATCTCCTGGTCCTCGTGTGGATCTACGGGATTCAGTGGCCGTTCGACCTCTGGCTCGGGACCACCCTTCTCGCGGCGATCTCGGGGCTCCTGCTGAGCTACATCGCGATCGCTCCCGTCGTTCCGGCCCCGGTCACAGAGGGCGGCATTCCGCTTCCCGAGGATCAGCAGCGCGCCGTCTCCGCGCGCAAGCCGGTCGGAGAAGCTGCGCCGGGCTTTGGAGGAGGCGGCGAAAATGGCAGCGCGTAGGAAGGGAGACCGTGGCTACAGCCGACGCACATTCCTGACGGGTCTCGGGCTCGGTCTCGGCGCCGCGGGCGCGGCCGGTGTCGCGGCCGGCGTGAGCTTGGGTCGCACCGACGCGCGCCTGCACACCCCGATACCGGGCAACTTCTCGCGCATGTTCCCGGATCTGCCGCCCTTCTTCGACGGCCTCCGCCTGCCCTCGAGCTCGACCGCGACGACAGCGCCATTCCCACCCGCGCTCGGGGTGAGCGATCAGCTGCGCGACGTCATGCGCGACATCGGCAAGCCCGGTGGGCTGCTCGACGCCAAGGACGACATCAGCGCGGGCCCCGTGGCGCTCATCACAAATGCCGCCGTGAATGGCAACGATCCGCCAACGAATCCCGACAACCCGACCCACACGGCGGGTGTGACCTTCTTTGGTCAGTTCATGGATCTCGACGTGACCTTCGACAGCCGCTCGACGCTCGGCACGCCGACCGACCCGCTGGCGACGCTCAACATGAAGCTCGCGTACTTCGACCTCGACACCATCTACGGACTCGGCCCGTTCGTGACGCCGCCGTATTACGACGTGAACGATCCGGCGAAGCTAAGGATCGAGACCGGTGGGATCTTCGAGGATCTCCCGCGCAACGCGGAGGGGACGGCCATCATCCCCGATCCGCGCAGCGATCAGAACATGATGGTCTCGGGTCTTCACTGCGCCTTCATCCTGTTCCACAACAAGGCGGTGGACTACGTTCGCCTGCAGCAGGGACTCATCGATCCGGCGGCCATCTTCGCGGAGGCGAAGCGCCTCGTCCTCTGGCACTACCACTGGCTGATCCTGAACGAGTTCCTGCCGCTCTTCATCGGACC
>JALYLT010000365.1 GCA_030774095.1 Chloroflexota bacterium | reverse complement strand
TCGCGCGCTTCGGCGCGCTTGGGATCATCGCGTCGATGCAGCCGATCCACGCGACGAGCGACCGTGACCTCGCCGATCGCTACTGGGGCGCGTCGCGCGTCGGGCGTGCCTATCCGTGGCGCACGCTGCGCCGGACCGGGGCCGTGCTCGCGTTCGGGTCGGATGCACCCGTCGAACCCATCGACCCGCTGCTCGGGATCCACGCGGCCGTGACACGTCGGCGACCGAACGACGATGAGCCGTGGCGTCCGGAGCAGCGGCTCACGCTCGATGAGGCGCTCGCCGGATACGCGGCGGGTCCCGCGTACGCGATGTCGAACGAGCGGGTGGCGGGAACCCTACGCGTCGGCATGCGTTGCGACGCGACGGTCGTCGACCGCGACTTCGCGCGTTCCTCGGAGGACGAGCTGCTCGAAGCGCGCGTGCGCGCGACGATCACCGACGGAGTGGTGCGCTTCGCGGATGGCCTCGGTTAGTTCAGCGTCACGCGCCCTTCACCGTGCGCCCGCAGCCGCACGAGCAGGTCGCGCAGGAGCGTCGTTTCGCGCTCGAGCAGATTCTTCTCCGCCTCTAGGCGCTCCGCATCGCTCGGTAGCTCGAGCAGCCGTTGTCGCTCGCTCGCATCCACCGCCAGACTGGCGGCGATCCGGTAGGCCGCCTCGCGCGGCGGGGCGCTCGCGAGCTCGTCCACGATCGCACGGTCACCCCGTGCGTCATCGGTGACGGCCATCACGGCGACGAGATACTGGCCGTACGCTTCCACGGCGACGGCGGCGCGATCCTGCGCGTCGTCGCCCTCCTGCTCCGCCAGATAGCGAACGCGCCCGACGAGGTAGGGCTCGGTGTCGGGGATGGCCTGCTCGATAGTGAAGCGGCGGCCGCCACGGACGACGATGTACGAGCGGCCGTCGGAGAGTGGCGAGAAGGCCATGATCTTCGCCTCGGTCCCGATCGACCGCGGCTCGGCATTCCCGCCAACGTCCTGCCCCGAGCGGATGAGCACGACCCCGAACGGTCGGTCGTCGTCCATGCAACGCCGCACCAGCAGGCGATAGCGCGGCTCGAAGATGTGCAGCGGCAGCAGCATCTCGGGGAACAGCACGGTGGTCAGCGGAAAGAGCGGAAGCAGCTCCGCCATCGTCGCAACGGTACTCTCCGCCCGTGACTCCGCCAGCCGCCGGCGCGCTCGACGGGATACGGGTCCTCGACCTCACGCGCGCGCTGGCGGGACCGTACTGCACGCTCATGCTCGGCGACCACGGCGCAGACGTGATCAAGGTCGAGATGCCGGGAACCGGCGACGAGACGCGTGAATGGACGCCGCCGAGCATCAAGGGAGTCTCGGCGTACTACCTCTCGATCAACCGGAACAAACGAAGCGTCACCGTCGACCTGAAGAATCCCGACGGGAAGCGAGTGCTCGAACGTCTCATCGAAAAATGCGACGTCGTCGTCGAGAACTTCAGTCCGGGGACGCTCGCGCGCCTGGGCTTTCCTGATGAGCGCGTACGAGCCATCAATCCGCGAACGATCCTCTGCCACATCAGCGGCTTCGGCCAGGACGGCCCAGGCCGCGCGTGGCCCGCCTACGACCTCATCGTGCAGGGGATGGGCGGGATCATGAGCCTCACCGGCGAGCCAGGCAGCGATCCGGTGATGGTCGGCGTGCCGCAGGCCGACATGGTCGCTGGCATGTTCGCGGCGTTCGCGATCGCCGCCGCGCTGCACGCGCGCGAGCGGACCGGCGAGGGACAGGTCATCGACGCGACGATGATCGGCGGGCAGGTCGCGCTGCTCTCGCGCCAGGCCGCTCGGTTCTTCGCCGACGGGACCGTCCCGCGACCCGAGGGGAATATCCACGCATCGATCGTTCCGTATCAGACGTTCCGCGCGAGCGACGGGCACGTGAACGTCGGCGTCGCGAACAACGCGCTCTTCGAGCGCTTCTGCCGCGCCCTCGATCTGGAGGAGCTGCTGGAGGACGAGCGCTTCACCGACAATCCCAAGCGGGTGGCGCACCGCCGGGAGATCGTCCCGGTCATCGAACGACGTGTGCGGACCTTGACGAAGGCGGAGGTCGTGCGACGGTTGCGCGAAGCGAACGTCCCGGTCGGTCCGATCAACGCGCTTGACGAAGTATTCGCGGACCCGGTCGTGCGGCATCTGGGGCTGATCGCCGAGGTCGACCACCCCACGGCTGGCCGCGTGCGCGCGCCGGGCATCCCCGTTCGGCTCTCCGGAACGCCGCCGTCGGTCCGACGACATCCACCGGAGCTCGGCGAGCACACCGACGAGATCCTGCGCGAGCTCGGATACGCGAAGGAGGACATCGCGGCACTCCGCCGCGACGGCGCGGTCTGAACAGCACGGAGGCCGTCCAACAGCCAAGGCGGCGGCCGCTGTGGCTCGTCGGGATCCTCACTGTCCTTTCGCTCGGGGCGTACATCCCGATCTGGTACGGGCTGTCGTGGGCAGAGATGAAGCGCGAGTCGGGAGACACGAACATGTCGCCGCTCGCAC
>JALYLT010000364.1 GCA_030774095.1 Chloroflexota bacterium | reverse complement strand
GCAGTGTCCTGAGGTCGGTCGTGACCAACAGGGACGGCGCACGCCCGGGATCATGATCGCATGCCGTCGCTTCACCCCCATCGATGAGCAGCCAACGGCTCTCACGCCGCGGCGCGGTGAAGTCGAATCGCGCGACCTGACGCCCGGAGGGCAGCAGTTCGGCGCGTAGGAACCGTTCGATCCAGAGGATCAGCACCGAGCTGCTCATCTCGTTCGGCGAGGGCTCGTGTCCGAAATGACGGGCGGCCCAGCTCCCGAGGCCAAGCACGGCGGGCTCCAGGTCCTGTCCGACGGAGGTGAGCCAGTACTCGGGCCGCGCGTCACCCGTTCGCCGCCGTTCGACGATGCCGTGGCGCTCGAGCGTTCGCAGACGCTGCGCCAGCAGGGTTGGGGAGATCCCCGGTAGACCGCGCGCGATCTCGCTGAAGCGGTGCGCGCCCGTCAGGAGGTCGCGGACGATGAGGAGCGTCCAGCGATCGCCCAGCATCTCGGCCGCTTTCGCGAGCGGGCAGTATTGACCGGGATACGTGCTCACGGGCGCCGAGTCTGCCACCGCCCGGCGATCTTGTCAGTACAGATTCTGTACTTCCCGCGTCGGCGGCCATCGCGCATCCTCGGCGTCAACTCGCACTCCGGGAGGGGAAACGATGACCGTTACGGCCAGCGCACCCAAGGCGACGGACTGGCTCGCCGCGGCGCGCGAGCTCGCAGCCGACTTCGCAACACGCGCCGCGGACCACGACGCGAACGACACCTTCGCCGCGGAGAACTACGCGAAGCTGCGCGAGGCGAAGATCTTCTCCGCACCCGTACCGGCGGAGCTGGGCGGTGGGAGTGCGACCTTCGCGGAGCACTGCGCGATCATCCGCAGCATCGGGCGCGGCTGCGGCTCGACCGCGCTCGCGTACTCGATGCACTCGCACCTCCTGCAGTCGCTCATCTGGCGCTATCGCCACGGCGCGGTCCCGCCGGCCGAGCCGCTGCTGCGGCGGATCGCCAAGGAAGAGCTCGTCCTGGTGTCGAGTGGCGGCTCTGACTGGCTCGACAGCTCGGGAACGCTCACCAAGCAGAACGGCAGCTACACGTTCAAGGCGCGCAAGATCTTTGGTAGTGGCTCACCCTCGGGCGACCTTCTCCTGACGACCGGCATCTATGACGATCCCGAGAAGGGCCCAACGGTCCTTCACTTCAGTGTCGACATGCACGGCCCGGGCGTGAAGGTCCTCGACAACTGGCGAACGATGGGTATGCGCGCGACCGGATCCAACGACATCGTCATCGACGGCGTCACGGTCCAGGACGCGGCGGTGAGCGTGCGACGCCCTAAGGGCAAGTGGCATCAGTTCTTCAATGTGATCGTGCCCCTTGTCTTCCCCCTCGTCACGTCGGCCTATGTCGGCGTCGCGGAGACGGCGCGCGAGCTCGCCGCGGCACAAGTGGCGAAGCGCCGCGACGATCCGATCGTGCAGTCACTCATCGGCGAAATGGATACCGAGCTTCTGGTCGCGCAGGCCGCCCTCGCCGACATGGTCGATCTGGCAAGCACCGACTACACACCAGACCTCGCGAATGCGGATCTCACCTTCAAGCGCAAGACGATCGCGGCGCGAGCTCTCGTCCGCGTCGGACATCTCGCGATGGAAGTAGCCGGCGGCGGTTCATTCTTCCGTTCCCTAGGGCTCGAGCGGTGCGTCCGCGACATCCAGGGGATCCGGTTTCACCCGATGCACGAGATGCGTCAGTACCAGTTCAGCGGCCGCGTCGCTCTGGGACTCGATCCCGTCTGACCCCAAGGTCTTCGGTGCTAGTGCGCCTCTTCGGGCGTGATCGTGAGGACGACGCGCTCCCCGCGACGGATCGCCGTGATGAGCGTCGGAGCACCGACGCGCTCGGCGCCGAGGGCACGCTGGAGATCCGACAACGTCAGGAGCCCGGCGCCGTCGAGCGCGACGAGGATGTCGCCCTCGCGGATGCCGGCGCGTCGCGCCGGCGAGTTCGGGGTGACCTCGAGCACGCGGATCCCCGACTGGGCACCGAGTCCGAGCGAATACGACAGCTGCCGGCCGATCGGCGTCGCCGCGCCAGAGATGCCGAGATACGCGCGACGAACACGGCCGTCGCGGATGAGGGCCATCGCGACAAGGCGCGCGGTCGCGGCCGGGATCGCGAACGCGATGCCCTGAGCCATGGCGCTGATCGCGGTGTTCACGCCGACGACCTTGCCGTGCGTGTCGACCAACGGGCCGCCAGAGTTACCCGGATTGAGCGCGGCGTCGGTCTGTATGACGTTCTCGATGATGCGGCCGTCCTTCGCGCGCAGTGAGCGCCCGAGCGCGCTCACCACGCCCGTCGTCACGGTCGATTGGAGGCCGAGAGGATCACCGATCGCGATGACGAGCTGGCCGACGCGCAGCGCGTCAGAGTCGCCGAGCTCCGCCGCGGGGAGAGACGGGCCGAGCACGCGCACGAGCGCGAGATCGGTGGCCGCATCGGTGCCGACGACAGGCGCCCGGTACGTCGCGCCCTCC
>JALYLT010000363.1 GCA_030774095.1 Chloroflexota bacterium | reverse complement strand
GTGCGCAGCGGCCGCTTCGCGGTCGGTCACCTGTTCATCCCGCCCAGCGACGGCGACGCGGACCAGGCTGCTGTCCGTCGCAGCCTCGCTCGCCGCGGCATCGAGATCCTCGCCGAGCGCGATGACACCACCGACAGCAGCGTGCTTGGTCCGCGCGGTCGCACCGAAGAGCCGCGCTTCTGGCAGCTCGCGCTCCTTGCGCCGTCACGCGACGGCCCGGGCTCGCGCGCACTCTACGAAGCTGGGGTCGAGATCGAGCGGCTCACCGCCGCGACGGTCGTGAGCCTCTCGCGCCATACCGCCGTCTACAAGCTGCGCGGCGCGGGCCATCAGCTGCCGCGTTACTTCGCCGACCTCGGCGACCCGCGCTTCGCGACGTCGATGGCCTATGGCCACAACCGCTACGCGACGAATACGAGCACGAGCTTCGACCGCGTCCAGCCCTTCGCCACGTTCGCGCACAACGGCGAGATCAACACCATCGGACGGCTTCGCGAGGAAGCCAAGGCGCTGCGCATCCCGCTCTCGCGCTCCGGCAGCGACTCTCAGGACGTCGACGCGGTGCTACGCGGCATGGTCCTCGGGATGCGGCTGACGCCGATCGAGGCGATCGAGCTCCTCTTCCCCCCGATCGTGAATGAGATCAAGCGCATGCCCGCGGAGCTGCAGGACTTGTACATCCAGGCGCGCGCCGCGTTCGGTCCGTTCGCGCAGGGTCCGGCCGCGTTCCTTGCGCGCATCGGTGACACGTGTCTCTTCGGCGTCGACGCGCTCGGGCTGCGCCCGCTCTGGCACGTCGAGACCCCAGTCGAGCACGTCTTCGCGAGCGAGCGCGGATTCATCCCGCTCGAGCGCTACATCCGCGATCCGTATCCGCTCGGACCTGGCGAGCGGGTCGGTCTGCGTCGCACGAGTACGGGTTGGCGGTTCCTCGACCAGGACGCGCTGCGGCGCGCCTTCGTCGCGGACCGCACGACGCGCGGCGTGACCGTCGAGGGGATCCGCGAACGGATCGCGTGCGGTGGGCCGGAGGAGCCGCTCGAGAGCGTGCGCCGCCCTGGCGCGCGGCGCGAGCCGACGGCGCGCTGGCAGATCGCGACGCCGCCCGACGAGCTCGACGATCCGTCACAGCGTCGCGAGCACCAATTCGCCTCGCTCGGATTCGAGCCCGACGACCTCAAGATGGCGCAGTTCGCGGCGCAGACGGGGAACGAGCCGATCGGCTCGCTCGGCTGGGACGGTCCGCTCGCGGCGCTGTCCGCCGCGCGTCCGAATCTCGCCGACTATCTGCACGAGACCGTCGCGGTCGTCACCAATCCTGCGATCGATCGCGAGCGCGAGATCGAGCACTTCTCGACGCGCGCCCTCCTCGGTCCGCGTCCATCGCCGCGGGCGGCGTCGACGCGCAGCGCCGATCGCGGCCGCTGGGTCGAGCTGCGCGCGCCGATCCTGCTCGGGGGCCATGCGCCCGAGACGGGTCTGCGCGGCGACGATCACCGCGCGCTCGCGCGCACGCTCGGCACCTGGATCATCGAGGACGTCGTCGCGCAGTTCACGGCCGACGGCGAGCGCGTTCCGGTGATCCTCGAGGCGGACCGCGACTGGGAGGAGCATCCGCGCGACGCGCTCGCGCGGCTCGGCGCGCAGGCGTGCCGCGGCGTTCGCGGTGGAGCGACGCTGGTCGTCGTGCAGGACCGCCACGTCGTCGACGAGGGCCGTGCCTGGCTCGATCCGCTTCTCGTCGTGGCTGCCGCGCACCGCGCGCTCATCACCCAGCCGTCGCGCAACGGCTCGCTGCGACGCGAGTGCGCGGTGGTCGTATCCGCCGGCAGCCTCCGCAACCTGCACGACCTCATGGTCGCGCTGGCGCTGGGCGCCGATGCCGTGAATCCGTACCTGCTGCTCGAGTACGCGCTCTCGCTCGGCGATCCCGATGCGTTGCCGAATCTCATCGAGGCTCTTCGCAAAGGCATGGAGAAGGTCATCTCGACGCTCGGCGTCCACGAGATCCGCGGCTACGGCCGCCAGCTCTCCGCGATCGGCGTCGCTCCCGAGGTCGCGCGCATGCTCGGCCTCACGACGTTCTGTGCGACCGACGAGCACGGGCTCTCGTGGGAGCGCATCGGCGCGGACGGCTTCGATCGCGGCACGATGCTGCGTGAGCGGCGGCCGGCGCGCATCGAGCCGGTGTTCCGTCTCTATCCGCGAGTCTGGAAGTCGGCGCTCTCGGTCGCGAACGGCGAGCAGCCGTACCGCGCGTTCGCCGGCAAGCTCGAGGAATTCGAGCGCACGCATCCCGTGTCGCTACGCCACCTCCTCGACTTCCGCGCGCCACTCGACGAGGCGACCGACGCGGCGGCTAGCACTCGCACCGGCGACCACGAGGCCCCGGTGTACATCTCCTCGATGTCGTTCGGTTCGCAGGGAGAGACCGCCTACCGCGCGTACGCGGAGGCGATGGCGCGCATGAACCTGCTCTGCATCAACGGCGAGGGTGGCGAGCTGCCGGACCTCATCGGCAAGTACCCGCGCAACCGTGGGCAGCAGATCGCGTCGGGCCGGTTCGGCG
>JALYLT010000362.1 GCA_030774095.1 Chloroflexota bacterium | reverse complement strand
GGTCGGCGCCTCTTCGATTGGGACAACGGTCTCGTGAGCCGGCGGATCTTCATCGATCCGGAGATCTACGAGAAAGAGAAGGACGCGATCTTCCGTCGCTGCTGGATGTTCGTGGGCCACACCTCGAGCATCCAGGGGTCGGGCGCCTACATGACCAACTACATGGGCGAGGACCCCGTAATCGTGTGGCGCGACGCGCAAGAGCGCATCCACGTCTACCTCAACACCTGCACGCACCGTGGGAACAAGCTGTGTCTGTACGACAAGGGACGCGCGCTGACCGTCGCCTGCTCGTACCACGGCTGGTCGTTCAGTCCCGAAGGACAGCTGGTCGGCATCCCGCTGGTCGAGCGGGCGTACTACAGCGACATCGACCGCGCGACGTACGCGCTGCGTGAAGCGCGCGTCGCGCAGCACGGCGATCTCATCTTCGCGTCCTGGGATCCAGATCCGCCGACCCTGTCCGAGTATCTCGGCGACCTCGCCTGGTGGCTGGACACGTTCATCCTCGAAGAGAACATCGGTGGCATGGAGGTCTTGCCCGGCTCTCAGCGCTACCTCATGCCGGCGAACTGGAAGCTCACCGCCGACAACTTCATCGGCGACCGCTATCACGTCCCAACCACACACGCCTCCTATCTCAAGCTGCGCTTCGGCCCTCGGCCCGACACGACGAAGCAGCCTGACGAGGGCGATTTCACGGTGGCGCTCCGACCGGGCCACGGCATCGGCGGGATCTCGACGAACAGCCGTCCCTACGACAACGACATGCGCGTCGCGAAGCCGATGGGGGCCGAGGTCGTCGCGTGGGTGGAGGAGTTCTACGCGCGGCTCGCCGAGCGTGGAAGTGCCGCCGAGCATCCGCCGACCTCGGCGAACTTCGGCACATGCTTCCCGAACTTCATGATCCAGGGTTCGGGGGTCTTTCAGGGCAAGACACTATTGGTGGTCCATCCCCGCGGGCCGAACATGAGCGAGATCTGGCAGTGGCAGCTGACCGAGCGGCGCGCTCCGGCCGCCGTGAAGCGCAGGGTCGCGCAGGAGTCCAGCCGCAGGCAATCCGCGGCCGGGCTCGTGGGCGCCGACGATGGCGAGAACTTCGAGCGCATCGCCGAAACCGCGATGGGACCGTCCACCGCCAGACTCGACTTCTCATACGCGATGGGCATCGCTCAGGAGCCGGACTGGCCCGGCCAGGCCGGATGGCATGTCAAGGGCATGCCCGGCCGCATGGGTCCCGAGTTCACCGAGGCGAATCAACGTCTCTTCTATCGGCACTGGGCGGAGCGGATGGGCCTCTAGGCGCTCGCGACTCAGGCGATGTGCAGAAGCTCGTGCGGTCTCGTCCCGAGACGCTCGGCGCCCGACTTGCGCACGACCACGGTGTCGCCCCAGGTCACGCTGTGGCTGCGCGTCACGTGTGGATAATCGGGTCGGTTCGGGTAGGCGTACGGCTTCAGGATGAACACCGAATTCTCGACGATCGGCAGGTTCTGGAATGGCTTGTGGGTGTCGACCGGAATGAGCATCGGTCCCTCGTTGCCGAGACCCCGGCCGTGGATGAGGAATTCGACACCTAGTGCCTTCGTCTCCAGCTTCTTCACCTCGCGCGTCGCTTCGCCCCAGGTGGCACCGGGCTTCATCGCCTCGCACAGCCGGTAGAACGCCTCCTTGCCGAGGTCCCAAATGCTCTGCGCGTCGGCGTCGACCGCGCCCACCACCAGCGGGTCCTCCGTCTGGCAGTTGTATCCGCGCAGCGTCGGTCCGATCTCGGTGTCGACATACCATGACTCCCCGATGAGGCCGGGCGGCGGTGAGGTGTAGCGCCACTTGTTCTGACCCCACGGCCCGGCGCACCAGGACAGCATCGTGCCCTCGCCGGCGCCCGCTTTGAGCATGTCGGTCGACATCGCCGCGAACACATCGCCCTGAGCTGCGCCCGCACGCGTATCGCGCAGCAGCGCCTGCCCCGCCGCCTCGGCGACGCGCACGGCTTCGCGGATCACGTCCAGCTCAGCCTCGCTCTTTTGATGGCGCGCCTCGGCGACGATCGGCGTTCCATCCACAAGCTCCGCACCCGGCAGCGCGGCAAGGATGTTCTTCACGGCTGTGTATGAAACGGTGCCTTCGGGCTGACGCACCAGCACGAGATGATGTCCCTCGAGTCCGGCGATCGCCACACGCTTGGACCGGAGCCCGCGCTCCTGGAGCTTCCGTGCGACTGCCTCGCCATATGCGACGCGCGTCGAGCCACGTGGCGTGGCGGACGAGCGGTCGGCGATCCATCCCTCACCCGTCAGGGCCCGGTTGCTTCCCTCACCGCCGACGATCAGTGCCGGCTCGCCCTCCAGCGGAAAAACGACCGCGCCGTTCTGATTCGCAAGGTACAGAGCGTCCTCGGCCATCCACTGCGACACGACCAACAGCAGATCGACATCCGCCGCGGCCATGTTGGCTCGCACGCGCGACCACCGGCGATCGCGCTCCTCGGTCGTGAATCCACTGCGCAGCGCGGGCGACGACGACCAATGCATTGCAACCCCCTCATTGACGGCCTGCGTCGGCGGTCCGAGCATAGTCTCGTATGGCA
>JALYLT010000361.1 GCA_030774095.1 Chloroflexota bacterium | reverse complement strand
CGCGTTGAGCTTCGCCCTAGAGTGGGACACCAGAGAGCCCTCCATCTGCTTTTGGTTTCGTCACCGCAAGCAAGCTTGGAGGGCTCTCTCCTTGTCAACAACGTCTATGGGCAACTCACCTAGCGCCGAATACGGGTCAAAGCGAAGGCAACGAGCCCGATCACCACGATCGCCGCCGCGCCGATGAGCAGCGGGGATCCGCCGCCGTCGTTCGCCGCGGCCGGAGCGGGCGCCTGCGGCGTCAGCACCGCGACCGCGACGCTTGGCACCGCGGTCGCGCTCGGCGCAGCCGTGGTCGGCGCGGGGCTCGCTGTGACCGTGGGCGATGGGCTCGCTGTCGGCGTCGGTTCCGCAGTCGGCGCAACCGTCGGCGCGACCGTCGGCGCGACGGTCGGACGCACGGTGGGCACCGGGGTCGGTACCGGCGTTGGAACCGGAGTCGCCGCTGCGCGCACGATGACCGTGCCCATCATCGCTGCCCCGTGAATGCCGCAGATGTAGTTGAACGTCCCCGCTGCGCTGAACATGAGCGATCCGCTCTGGTTCTGCGCCAAGACCTGCGTCTGGCCGACGCCGTTCACGACTGCGCTATGTGCTGCCGCGTCCTTGTTCGTCCAACTGACCGTGTCGCCCACGGTGATCGTCACGCTTTGCGGTTGAAAGGCGAAATTGGAGATGTCCACGGGTCTGATCGCGGCGGCCGCTGTCGACGCGAGCGCGATGAAGAGGAGGACACCCGCGAGTGCTGCAAGCCGCGCGGCCCGCGGCCTCATCGACGGCGCAGCAGCGTGCCGCCGCGCACGATCATGTAGACGACGAGCGCGCCGATCCCGCCGAAGACGGCGGCGCGGCCGCCGTCCACGCTGGTGTCCGAGGCGCCGGCGGGCAGCTCGGCTACCTCGTCGGCGCCACGCACGACGACGCCAGCGCTGGGGATCGGCGTCGCTGTGGGCGGCACAAATGTCGGCGCGCCACCCGAGGCGGCCGCGATCGGTCCAGCGGCAGGTTCGACCACCACCGTGCCCGACATGCTCTGACCGTGCAGCCCGCAGATGTACTTGTATGTGCCCGGCGCGATGAACCGCAGTGACGAGCTCTGGCCAAGACCGAAGTTCTCCGTTTGCCCGAGCCCGGTGAGGAACACCACGCTGTGCTGCGCGCTGTCGCGGTTCGTCCAGGTCACGGTGTCGCCGGCGGTGATGAAGACCACGTCAGGCCGGAACGCGAAGAGGGAAATGTCGACGGCCGCCGTCGCCGCCGAGGCGTTCGACGCGAGCGCGAAGAACAGCAGCGCGCACGCGAACGCCGCGAAGCGAACCCCCTTCATCCTCACGCACGTACGATACCGGCGTGCCCGTCGCCTCGCCGCCGTTCGCCGCGCTCGCGGGCGAGGCGGCGCGATTCGGGCTCGCGTTGTCGTCCGAACAGATCGCTGTCTGCGAGCGGCTCGCGAGCGAGCTCATCGAACGCAATACGTCCGTGAACCTCACAGCGATCACCGAGCCGCAGGACATCGCGCGCAAGCACTTCCTTGATTCGTTCACCGCGTTCGCCGTCCGCCGCTGGACCGGCCGCGAGCACGTCATCGACGTCGGAAGTGGCGCTGGCTTTCCCGGTCTCGCGCTACGCATCGCCCTCCCCAACATCCGCATCACCCTGGTCGAGTCGGTGGGCAAGAAGGCGCGCTTCCTCGAGGATGTGTGCACGTTCCTCGGACTGACCGACGTCGAGATCCGGAACGAGCGCGCGGAGGCGCTCGGCCGCGAGCGTCGTGACCGCTACGACGTCGGCACGGCTCGCGCCGTGGGAACACTTGGAATGGTCAGCGAGTACATCCTCCCGTTCCTGCGCGTCGGCGGCGATGCGATCGTGTGGAAGGGGCGTGTCGACGCCGAGCTGCCAGGCGCGCAGAAGGCTTGCGCCGCGCTCGGTGGCGAGATCGCCTCCATCGTGCCCACCGCGTCGCTCGGCGTCGGCGAGGAGCTGCCCGGCCGCAACCTGGTCGTCGTGCGAAAGACGCGCGCCACGCCGCTCCGCTACCCGCGCACGTCCGCGGAAGCGCGCCGCCGCCCGTGGTGATCGTGCCATCGGTCGACGTACGCGCTGGGCGCGTCGCGTACCGCGGCGGTGCCGGCGCGGACACCCCGCCGCGCGAGCTCGCCTCCCGCTATCTCCGCGAAGGCGCGGACGAGCTGCATCTGGTGGACCTGGATGGGGCCGAGCGTGGCGACTACGCGAACGCGGAGATGCTCGCGGACATCGCGCGCAGCGCCGCGGTGCCGTGCCGCCTCGCGGGCGGCATCTCGTCGCTCGCGAAGGCGGAAGAGGCGATCGCCGCGGGCTTCGCAGGCGTGCTCTTCTCGAGCGCCGTGTTCGGCGATGAGACGCTGCTGCGACGCATCGCGCGGCTCGGCGACCGCGCGATCGTCGAGATCGAGGCCAAGGATGGCGCACTCGCGCCGCGCGGCGGGGATGCAGACCTCGTAAAGCGCGCCTCAGGCCGGGATGCGGCGGAGGCCGCCGAGATAGCGGCACTCCGCGGGATCCGCGCGCTGTACGTGATCGACCTCGGCACGGACCGCCAATTCGGAGGTCCGCCCCTTG